>SXXK01000349.1 GCA_005791255.1 Planctomyces sp. | reverse complement strand
GAACTGCAGGCGTGGATCACTGGTGCGGGGCTTCGCGATTCAACGCAAACCCGCCGAATGAGGTCAGCGAGTGAACGCCGACGGAAACAGGCAAATACTCAGGTTTAACACCGTTTCGCCATCCCAGCCTCGCCCTCCCAAAACAGCCACATACCTCAAATCAATAACACATTCCCCTGCATTCATTCGTGCCCAGTCGTGTCCATTCGTGGTTCAAAACCGCCCCTCCATTCGTGGTTCAAAACACCACTCCACCTCACGCAGCGGCCAGCAGCGGACCGGCAGCGGCCACTTCCATCGCCAGCACTTCCGCCGCCATAGCCTCATAGTCCACGGCTCCGGCGGATCCCGGAGCATAGTCCAGCACCGACTGGCCAAATCCAGGAGCCTCTGCCAGTTTGATGTTGCGGCGAATCTTCGTACTGAAAATCCGCGCCTTTGACCACGGTGACTCAGCATCGCTGCTGCGCAAAAACAACTTCAAATCCTCAACCACATCCGCCGCCAGTCGCGTGCCCGATTCATACAGACACAGCATGATCCCGGTGACTCGCAGGTCACGATTCAGACGTCGCGTGACCAGTGCCGTCGTCTCAAACAGTTTGGACAACCCCTGCAAAGCAAAGAAATGCGGCTGCAGCGGAATGAAGACTTCATTGACCGCGGTCAGTGCATTGATTGTCAGCACTCCCAGCGACGGCGGACAGTCGATCACCACATAATCAAACCGCTGCTGCTCCTTCCAGTGCCGCATCGCATTCCGCAGCAGAAACTCGCGACCGGACTGACCGGCCAGCTCCAGTTCAGTGGCCGCCAGATCAATGTTGGCCGGGACCAGTGACAGATTGTCAATCACCAGCTGCCGAGTATCGTCCAGAGTGCACTGACCGGTGAATACGTTGTACGCCGATGGCATCTCCGGCCCCGCTTCCACTCCCAGATGCAGCGACGCATGAGCCTGAGGATCCAGATCAACCAGACAAACTCGACGACCATGACGAGCGAGTGCAGCCGCCAGGTTCACACTGGACGTCGTCTTGCCAACGCCACCCTTCTGATTCATCACTGCTATGCTGCGCATGACTTCCTTCCCTCAGCACTGACCGGTCTCCATACCACTGCCCGCAGTCTATGCTGCTGCCGCACAACAGGACCAGACCGATTTCCGCTGATGTGGACTCAGTCCCACCGCAGGCACTCTGACGACGCTGCAGCCTCCAAAAACACCACAACTCATGCTGCGACAGAGCTTTACAGCACATTCTCAGCACCTTGAATATGCCGCACTGCGGCCTCTGTTCAGGTGAAATTCCCAGCCCGCCGTCCGCAGCGATTTCCGCTTTTGCCCGGTCACGTGTAAGATCCTTGCCGCTGTCTGTCCGCCTGCCTTCAAGGATCCCTGCATGCCCGTCGTTGCCGCCCCTGCTGCCGTTGGTCCCGTCGACCTGCTGGTGCTGGTCGTCCTGCTGGTCGGTTCGATCGTGGTCGGTCTCCGAGCCGGTCGCGGAGCCAACAGCGCGGATGCCTATTTGCTGGGCGGACGCTCGCTGCCCTGGTGGGCTATCCTTGGATCCATCGTGGCCACCGAAACCAGCACGGCCACTGTTCTCAGTGTGCCCGGTGCGGCCTTCGGTGACACCGGCATGAAGTGGCTGCAGATCCCGCTGGGGTATCTGGCCGGACGTGTGCTGGTGGCAGCGGTATTCCTGCCCCGCTACTTTCAGGGCAACCTCTACACCGCCTACGAAGTGCTTGAAAAACGCTTCGGTTCACTGACTCGCCGAGTTTCGTCGCTGCTGTTTCTCGTCACCCGCAGCCTTGGAGACGGCTTGCGGCTGTATCTCGCCGGGCTGGTCCTGGAACGTCTGCTGGGCTGGCCTCTGGCAGGCAGCGTGCTGGTGATGAGCATTGTGACTGTGATCTATACGGTGGTCGGCGGACTGCGTTCGGTGGTTTGGAACGACTGCATCCAGTTCGTGATTTACGTTTTTGGCGGCGTCGCCTCGGTCTTCGTGATCAGCAGCCGGATCGAGGGTGGCTGGCCCTGGCTGCTCACGTGGGCGGCGGATTCCGGCAAGCTGCAGCCGTTCAATTTCCAGTTCAATCTGGCAGATCCCTTCAATTTCTGGGCTGGTCTGATCGGCGGTGCTGTGCTGACGCTCGGCACGCAGGGCACGGACCACATGATGGTGCAGCGCGACCTCAGTGCTCGCAGTCAGCGTGACGCGGCCAAAGCCGTGATTGCCAGCGGCGTGGTGGTGCTGCTGCAGTTTCTGCTGTTTCTGTTCATCGGGATTCAGCTGGCGTGCTTTTATGCGCAGGCCGGTCGTACGGCTCCAGGAACCGGGGACAGAATCTTCGTGGGTTTTATTGTCGAGCATTTTCCGAAAAACGCCGGCCTGGTGGGGCTGATGCTGGCTGCGGTGCTTTCCGCGGCCATGTCCACGCTGTCCAGCTCGCTCAATGCCTCCGCTTCCGCTGTGCTGAATGACTTCTGGATTCCGTTGTCACGGCGACCGCTGTCGGAGTCTCGACAGGTTCAGCTGTCACGGCTGCTGACACTCGGTTTTGGCGTTCTGCAGGCGATCATAGCCATCCAGGCAGCGCGACTGAGCAAGTCGGTCGTTGACAACGCTCTGACGATTGCCGGATTTTCGGCCGGAATTCTGCTGGGGATCTTCTCCCTCGGAATCCTGTCACGGCGGGCAGGGCAGGGGGCCGCAATGATCGGAGCGACTGTCGGACTGGTGGTCCTCCTGGTGGTTCAGTTCAGGCCCATCGAACAGTTGCCGGTTGTGGCCTGGCCGTGGCTGGCATTGATTGGTGCTTCGACCACGTTTGCAGCGGGTCAGCTGGCCGCTGTCCTGACGGAGCCTTCTCGATGACCGAGCATGTCCGTATTGGTCTGGAGGTTCTGGCTGATAATCCAGGCTTGCTGCCGGCCGACGGTCGACTGGGTCTGCTGCAGAATCAGGCGTCAGTGGACGACCGCATGCGGCTGGCATGTGATCTGCTGGCGGAGGTTTTCCCGGGGCGGCTGCAGCGACTGTTTTCGCCGCAGCACGGGTTCTGGAGCGAACAGCAGGCGAACATGATTGAGTCGCCGGATACGCGCTACGAACCACTGAACCTGCCCGTCTGCAGCCTGTATTCCCGGACCCGCAGACCGGCGATGCAGCAGCTCAGGGACCTGGACCTGCTGCTGATCGATCTGCAGGATGTGGGCACAAGAGTTTACACGTTTGTGTGGACGATGCTGGAGTGTCTGCGGGCGTGTGCCGAGGCCGGCATTCCCGTCTGCGTGCTGGACCGCCCCAATCCGCTGGGTGGCCTGATTGTGGAGGGTCCTCCGATTGCATCCGGGTTTGAGTCCTTCGTGGGCAATGCCTCTGTTCCGATGCGGCACGGACTGACGATGGCGGAACTGGCTGTGCTGCTCAATCGTGAACTGCAGGTGGGTGCCGACGTGCGCTGCATTCCCATGGAGGGCTGGCAGCGTTCTCATCTGTGGCCCGATCTCGGGCGGGAATGGGTTCCGCCATCTCCGAACATGCCCCGCTGGGAAACCTGCTTTGTGTATCCCGGACAGGTCCTGCTGGAGGGACTCAGTCTGTCCGAAGGTCGCGGCACAACCCGGCCCGTTGAAATCTGCGGAGCTCCGGGT
>SXXK01000348.1 GCA_005791255.1 Planctomyces sp. | reverse complement strand
GGACCCGCCCGGGCACGAAGGACGGGGGTGTTGGGCGGCGTGGAGGAAACGCAAGGCGGCGGTATCGAACCCCGAATGGCCACGAATGGGCACGAATGACGGGGGTGTTGGGCGGCGTGGAGGAAATGCAACGGGGGCGGGATTGAACCACGAATCAACACGAATGGACAGGAATGAGGGGGGTGTTGGGCGGCGTGGAGGAAATGCAAGGGGGCGGGATTGAACCACGAATCAACACGAATCAACGCAAGTGGACACGAGTGGACACGAATGAGGGGTGTGCGGAGAGTGCTGGCGATCGGTGCGCTGGGGCAGCTCGGGGCTGGCCAGCATAGCCACGTTGTCGATTGACGGTGTTTCCGGAATTTTGCTCCTGGTCTTCGGCGAGCAGCTTCGGGCACGCAATGCCGCCAGGTGAGGGGGCGGAGGGACGGGGCAGTGACAGCGATCACGACAGAGGCCGCCAGCTGAATGCGGGTCAGACCAGACGTGAGTCGCTGCGGGATTCAGGGGCGAGGCGGCTGATCGAGGCTCCGGCGTTGCAGGGGGCTGTGATGCTGACCAGCAGGCCGTTTTCTGGGTCGCAGTTCCGGATGAACTGCACCAGGTCCTGAGCCTGATCGGGGCTGGCGGCGGGTATCCCGATGCCAGGTCCCCACGACGACTGCGCTGCCCCGTAAATACCGGCTCGACGCAGCTGGTCCACCAGTCTGCGGATCTGCGGATCGGCAAAGATATGCCCCTGCTGCCCGGCGTAGAAGTTTCCGGCCGCATCACCGTAGTCCTGCAGGGCCGCGGCAAAGTCAGTAAAGCGGCTGTCGAGGATTGCGGGCACCAGTCGCTCGGTAATGATGCTGGCCATCGTCCCGACAAGCGCAGGAGACATTTGCGGTCGGGTACCAAACCAGGCCGATTCAGCAGCTCCTGACAGTCCCTGCGATTCCCGAGGGCGTACCAGCACGATGCGCCAGTCCTCGGGAAGTGCCAGACTGCGAACTCGATCGGTCTGCGGTTCCGCTGTGGCTCCGCGGTCGACGAGAAACCCACCATGGTCGAAGCCCCAGGTGCCGATGGCTGACCGCTCTGCGCGGCCGGCGGCAACAGCCAGCTGCAGCGGAGTCTGATGCGGCTGCTGACGACAGAGCCAGCGACAGGCCGCAGCGACTCCCAGGGCCAGCTGCGTACCCGCACCCAGTCCCGTATGAAAGGGGACTTCTGAGTCGACACGGACGTGCAGCGGCGGTAGTTCCGGCAGCGCCGCCCGCAGCCGATGCAGGAGCGTGGTGACGCGAGTGACAGCTTCAGGTGATCCCAAAACACGATCCTGAGCCGTTTGGCCGGCCCCGGAATGCTCAGCGGGCTGCAGTGACAGCTGCCAGCCAGGTTGCTGCAGCATCAGTCCCACGCCTCCGAAAACCCACCCGGTAGTCTCAGTGCCCAGAATCAGCCCAAAATGCAGCCGGGCACCGGTGCGAATCTGTATCGAACGACCATTCATACGACAGGCTCCTGCCGATTCTGAATGTAGTCGGTAAGCAGTTGCCACGCGTGCTGTTCGACGGGGCCGGCGGTCTTCTGAACCGCGGGCCGCAGCAGCTCCAGATGCTGCAGAATATGGTCTGCCGGCAGCAGATGCAGTCGGGTGGCGAGGATAGCGGCCTCAAGAACCGCATGTCTGGCCCGGTTGAACCCGGAGAACGGCCGCCGTTCCTGGCTGAACACAACAGTGGACTCCATCCGCGACCGGGGTTCGGAATCATCGACAGAATCGACGGTGAATTCAAACCAGCGGCAGCAGTCGCGCAGGACCTGACCGGACACGTGACGGGCAGGTTCCGTCTCCACCGATTCAGTCAGCGTCCCGGAGATAATGCGAGCGATCAGCAGAACATCGTCTGTGACATGGAAGACTCCGCAGCGTGCCGCGGTCAGATTGGTGAAGGTGGTGGACGGTTGAAAGGGCCGCAGTGTCAGACGTTGAAAATCACCGTGCACGATGGGGCCCATGGGGGCCACATTGAGTCGGCCGCCGGGGTCCAGAGTGGTCACAAGTCCTTCGATAATCATGGGAGCCGCATCTGTTTTCTGATCGATCTCTGCACTGGTCTCCGGCCATTTTCTTGTGTTGGCATGTTATTGGCAAGTGTGACAGCAAGCTGGAAATGGTGACTGATGAATCCGGTGTGCATGCCGGGATTGCAACTGACAGCCTTTGCCCGGGGAAATGAACATTTCGGGCAACGTCACTGATGTTGTGGTGCGACAGCGGCAACAAATGATGCGGCCGGGGAACCACACGTTGCAGCAGAGCAACGTGACTCAGAACGAAGTTAGAAAAAACCTTGCATATTCCGGCTGTTTTGCAATTTTTCAGACTCTGGCACTGATTCTGCTGTTGAGCACTGTGGCTGAAGTTTTTCGAACATTCAGCCGGCATTGTCGAAGTTTCGACACTGCGATGAACACACAGTCTTCCGCAGGCCGCCCCCCGAATGCACCCGCCGCTGGTGCCTTCGGGGCGCGGAAAGGAGTCCCTGCAGAAGTATTCAACGGCCGCCACCTTCCCCAAAAGGTCAACACTCGTGACACTCGAAACCGCATTAATCTGCAGTGGATCCCCGGGATTCCTCAGAAATCTTGGCAGTGCCCTGACGGGCCAGTGCCGCCTGATGGAGTGTTATTCCGTCGCGGAGGTACCGCGACTGGCGATGGCACAGGACGCGAAATACGTGGTAATTGACAGTCGCGGGGCCACACCGCAGCAGCTGGCTCGCACTTTCGCCCTGATTACTCAGTGTTATTCCCCGCGAGTCGTGCTGGCCACAACTCCGGGACAGCTCAGCCCCGTCAGTGTCCCTCTGGAGGTCATGGACCGGGTGGAGGTGGTGGAGTTGCAGGGGGATGGGGATTACCGTGAGCTGGCGACTCGGGTCCTGGAGACGGACGTGGCCGCTGCGGTGGCTCCGATAGGGGCGATCACGGCGTCGGCGCAAGTCGAGTCGGTCAGCGTTCCATTGCCGGTAAATCCGGTCCGGCCCGCAGCAGTGCGGCCGGTACCACCACCTGCTGCGATGCCGATGGTACCGCCGATGCCGACAGCGAATGCAATTGCATTTGAGCGTCCAACGGCACGGGCCGACGTCGCTCCTTCCAGCAGCCTGAACGAACCCAGTCAGTTTGCCGATCAATTCAGGACTCGCACGCCCGAGCTGCGTCAGATGCTGCGGCGCCTTGAGGTGGCAGCTCGGCATTCGGTAACAATTCTGCTGATTGGTGAGACGGGGTCAGGCAAGACGCACCTGGCCAACCTGATTCACTCCATGTCACCGCGTGCAGCGGAGCCATTTTTGCATGTGGCCTGCGGAGCGTTGCCGGGTGAACTGATCGAGAGCGAATTGTTCGGTCATGTGAAAGGGGCCTTCACCAGTGCTCACGCCGACAAGGACGGGAAGTTTCTGGCCGCGGGGAACGGCACCATTCTGCTGGATGAAATTGACGTCCTGACTCCGGATCAGCAGGTGAAGCTGCTGCGAGTGATTGAGCAGGGCGAGTTTGAGCCGGTGGGTTCCAATCGCACTCTGCGTGTCAAAGCGCGGATCATCGCGGCCAGCAATCTGCAGCTGCAGCCGCTGGTGGAGCAGGGACGATTTCGCCCGGACCTTTATTACCGCCTGAATACTTTGAGCTTTATCATTCCGCCGCTGCGGAAGCGACTGCCGGACATCGAACCCTTGGCGCGGTACTTTGTGCATTTTCACGCGGGCCAGCTGGGCATTGATGTGATGGATGTGGCGGATGACTTTGTCGAGGCTTTGCTGCAGTACCCGTGGCCGGGCAATGTGCGCGAGCTGGAAAATGCCATTCGCAGTGCTGTGATTTACAGCCACAGCGGCCGGATGACGGTGGACTGTCTGCCTACTCATATCCTTTCGGGCAAAGCCGGTCCGGGCAACGATCCGTCGGTGTCAGGATTCTTTTCAGTCCGTCGCGGTGAATCACTGGAGAACCGTATGGAACTGACAGAGAAGGAAATGATTGAACAGGCTCTGCTGCGAAACAATTTCAGTCGCACAAACACGGCACGAAATCTGGGCATCAGTCGCGTGACGCTTTACAACAAGATGCGCAAGTACGGGATGCTGAGAAAGAACGAGTGACACAGCTTACGGAGCAAAACTCAGGACGCTGCAGTGACCGCTTTCGTCAGTGATCCAGACAGCATTTCCGGAAGGATCGATGTGCAGCGAGAACAAATCGCGGGCGGGCAGTGTCAAAGACAGCGTGGGCAGCAGTGTCTGCGAGTTCCAGCCTTTCAGACTGCCGCCGCGGGTAATGCCCAGCAGGGTGTTCCCATCGGGCGAAACTGCCAGGTCCGCCAGAGTTTCGCCGGTCACGGGGATGGTGCTGATCAGACTGGCATCCGCGCAGCGATAAAGCCGGATGCGACGATCGGAATGGGCGGCGGCAAATGCCTGCAGCTGCGGCAGGTAGCCCACCCCACTCACTTCCGTATGCAGGTTCTTTGTCGTGCAGCGTTGCCCGGTCTGAACATCCCGGATGATCACTTCCGGGCTGTTGAGCTTCAACAGCCAGCGGTTGTCGGGGGTCAGCTGAAACTGTCCTCGCCCCGTAGACGGCGATGTCCAGAGGTACCGTCCGGCGGTTTCATCCCAGAGTCTCCATTCTATGCGGGGTTCCGTCGTGCTTTCCTGACTGTCTGGCAGAGTTTCAATCAGCAGCAGCCAGCGTCGCCCCCCAATGTCTCCTGCGACACCCCGCGCACGTTCATGCTCGGCGGACAACCACACTGTGTGCTGCTGCTGCGTCTGCTGATTCGTCTCAATAAGCTGTACCCGGCTGGAAGCGGACTGTGGCTGAAACCACGCTGCGCGGCTGCTGTCGGCATTGCACCAGACAAGTTCGTCCAGCATTGGCGGAAGGAGCCGGCGCGGCAGATCGCTGGGTTTGATCACTGGCCTGCCCTGCTGAATGCGTCCCGTCCGAAACTGCGCACCTTCCACGCCGGCCCCGGTCAGCAGGACCGAGTCCCTGCCCCAGGGGGAACATTCATAGACATCCTCCGCGACATGCTTCAGGGGCTGGACCACCGACAAAGTGCTGAAGCACACACGCCCATCACTGCCGACGGAATACAACGTGGTTCCATCAGCCGAAAAAGCAGCGACGTAATGGAGCCTGTATGAACCTTCCAGCGTCGTTCGCTGGAGAACGCACTGTCCTGCCTGGGACTGGCTCCGGGCAGCGTCAGCATGACCCTGCGACCGCGAACAGCGACTTCGGTCGGCAACAGAAATGCTGATTCAGCATTGATCGGTGTCTGTTCTGCGGAGTACAGCCGATAAGACTGCGGATCAGCAGCTCCGGGGAATTCCGCAGACAGTTCCAGGGTCAGCTGATGGACACCGGGCGGTATTTCATTTCCCGATATGGCAGGAACGACCGCAACAACACTGGGCTGCAGTGCCGGCAGCAGAGGCGTCTCACGGTTTGAGGGGAAGCTTTCGCCGTTCAATATCGCTGCAGCTGCAGGCTTGGATTATGAACCGCCTCGGTGGAGATCGTGCCGAGTGTCCCGTCAGCGAGCCCGACAGCGAGTGTCCGACCATCCGGAGCAAAGGCAACCGCAGTCACGGTGTCGGGAAACTGGCGGGATACGACAGCCCCCTCGGTGGCATCAAGCCTCAGGAGTCGCAAACCGGCTCCCTGTTCTCCGGCTGCCAGCAGCTGTCCATCAGGAGAAAAACTGACGGTCCCCAGATTGAAATATCGCCCCAGCCAGGCCGTCCCCGACTGAACCTCCTGCCGTTCGTTGTCAGCCGCACTGGAGCCGGGGAAGCCGGCCAGCAGCAACGTGCTGCGTTCACCACCAATCGCCAACCGGCCGGAAGTCGATGCCGTGAGGCATTCGAGGTCGACAGAGCTGTCGATGCTTCCTGCGGCTTTGAAAGTCGCGGTTTCCCACAGTCGGACACCTTTTTCATTTCCGCAGGTGGCCAGCATGCTGCCATCCGGCGACCAGGCGCCCTGCCACACCTGGGCTCCATGGGCTTTGAATCGGTGCCGTTCGGCCAGAGAGCCGGCGTCTCGGATCGACACAGTCCCATCATCCCCAAAGACAGCCAGACGCTGGCCATCAAGTGACAGACTGAGCCCGTTCAGCTCTCCCTGACCAGAGGGAATTCGGTGCAGCAGCTTCCCAGAGGCCGTGTCCAGCACCAGCAGCTCACCACCCTCGCCGCAGGTCGCCAGCCAGCGCCCCCCGGAGATCAGACAGCAGTAATAAAGTGCCTCTTGTTCTGCCGCCACTGGTTCACCCGGGCTGCCGACAGATAACTGAGCAGGCGAAATTCCAGACTGTCCAGTTCGCGGGCATCGGAAGTTTCCCGCTGGCGATCCAGAGCAGCCACGGCATTGGCGGTATCACCGTCGTCCAGCGCCAGTGAGGCCAGCAAAAGATCCGCGCAGTAATTGCGGAGTTTAAGACGCATCTCCGAATCCACGGCCCGCTGCCGCTGCCGGTCAGCAAGCAGGATACCGATGCTGAGTGCGAGGAACACAGCAGCCAGTGCCGACACCAGTCCACGGTTGCGAAGAATGCGACGCCGCAGCCGATACCACCACGAATCCGGTCGTGCCAGTATCGGCCGATCACTCAGATGGCACTGCAGATCGGACATCAGCTCCGCGACACTCTGGTAACGCCGTTCACGTTCACGAGCCATCGCCTTGAGCACTATGGCGTCGAGGTTACCGCGCAGCCGCCGCGCCAGCAGCCGCGCCGTTTCATCAGCCCCCCCGGCAGATGACTGCTGCAGCACTCGCTGAGATGGCAGAGCAGGATCCTGATCGAGGACCGCCTGCAAAAGCGACATACGGGAAAGTGAGCTCCCGCGATTCTCAGAAATGTACGGTTCACCGCCGGTCAGCAGGACATACAGCACGACTCCGAGAGAATAGACGTCCGTGCGAATATCCACTGGGATCTCACCACACAACTGCTCAGGACTCATGTACTGAGGCGTTCCTGGCAGGAAACCGGCCCTGGTTCGCCGCGAAGGCGTCCGCTGGGAATCCTGCGATTCATCGAGAATGCGGGCGATGCCGAAGTCAATCACCTTGACCATCGGCCCCTCGCGGGTGTCAGCGACCAGAATGTTGGAGGGCTTCAGGTCGCGGTGAATGATGGCATTCTGATGAGCATGCCGCACGGCTTCGCAGCACTGCAGGAACAATCGCAGCCGCTCACGCAGATCACAACCGCGCGCCCGGCACCAGTCCGTCAACTGCCGCCCATCCACATACTCCATGGCCAGCCACGACACACCGCTGGGCTGCACAGCCGCATCAATCAGACCGGCAATGTGCGGATGACTCAGCCGAGCCAGCACCTGCTGCTCCTGCTGGAAACGCCAGAGTGACTCGTCAGACTCCTGCCCCAGCTGAATCAGTTTCAGAGCCGCCAGACGCTGAACGGGCTGCTCCTGCTCAGCCAGGTAGACACTGCCCATGCCACCGTGTCCCAGCAGTCGGCGAACCTGCCAGTGCCCGAATCGAGCCTGTGCCATGCCCCCGGCAAGCAGACTTTGGGCCAGCACGGCCTCCGGCAGCTGCTGGTCAAGGATGGAGGGACGATCGCCGGCATTCAGCAGTTCACGCACCTGCTGCAGAAGTTCCGGGGACTTCTGACACCGATGCAAAAGAAACTGCTCCCGTTCTGCGTCGCAGAATTCCAGTTCCTCAAGAAAAACAGCCTGAAGCTCTTCCGAGTGTGAACCCGTAAAAGACCATCCACTCATGGGATCACCCGTTCACCAACACACACCTTTACACCGTTCTTTGGATTTTTTCTGCCAATTCGTGACCAGTTTTTTTCACCGCAACACCAAAATCAGAGGAATTCGGGTCACATGCTGAGACGCAGCGTCGCCTTTATAGCCAGTGGAATTATCGATTGCGAGCATCGAAAAAACCGCAAATCAAAAATCACTTCCTGGCTGGCGACCATGAAAACTGCTCTGACGCATGACATTGAGATCCGGTACAGTCGCGAGCTGGCACCGTTATTGCGTAGAAATTCCCTGATGCTGTGTTTCTGCAGTCGGCAGGATCGGCGACTGTTGACGTTGACGGTGACGGCTGAGGAGCTGGAGATCGAGCTCTGTACTTTGCCCGGACCGGGGTTGCTGGCGTTTGCGGGCAATACAGCAGCGGTCGCGGTGGAAAATCAGATCCAGCTGTTCCGGCTCGATGCGCAGCCCTGGTGTGATCGCCCGCGTGAGCGTGCCTGGTGGTGGCTGTTTCCCAATCGCAGTCGATTTTTGGGTGCACTCGGTGCTGCCGACATGGATTTAACGGACGCTGATCTGTGGTTGCAGAGCGAGGCGGACGGGGGCGTTGTGCAGATGCCGCTGACGGAACCGATGCGTCCATTTTGGCATCCGCAGGATTGTTCAGAGACAACTGGTGGCGAGTGGCAGGGTTGCGGACTGGCTCTGGATCAATCCCGTCCGGCCTATGCCGCGTTGTCCAGACTGCGAACGCGAACTCCTCAATGCCACCTGATTGACCTGTCCGTGAATCGCAGACTTCCGGTGTCGCTCACGCAGTTTCATTCGCCGCGTCTGCACATGGGCGAATTGTGGTTATTGGACACAGTCAGGCCAGGGATTTGCTCGGTGAATCGGCAGACCGGGGCCACGGCCGCGCATCACGGTATCAAGGGGATTCCGACGGCCGCGACATTTCAGGGGAGCAGCGGCTTTGTGGCCAGTCAGGCGGCGGACGACGAGACGGGAACACTTCAGCCACGAATCTCGGTGCTGGACCTGCGGACGGGGCTGGCATCCGGACACCTGCAATTTGTCCGTGGCCTGTCCCGCATCGACAGTCTGGCGTGGACGGCGGATACCAGCGGTGTCAGGCTGACTGGTGGCGGGCTGAGGGCGGCGTGGACCTGAACGGCAGGCCCTGAAGATTCCAAAAAAAACACAGTTCCGGCAAGTGCCGGAACTGTGCATCATTGAGGTGAATCTGACCATTCACCTCAAAGTTCGTCGGATGGTCGACGTCTGCTGTCGACCGTCGTGCTTATCTCATTTGATAACCTCGGCAGGCGGTGCATCATTCCCGGGTTTCAGAGCCGGGACGGCCGGTGGCGTCGGAAACAGCTCTTTGGGTGCAGTGTCCGCCTGGCGAGCCGGCTGCGGATCTCGTTCGACAGTTCCGGCGCGACGTTTGACGGCAAATTCCTTCGGAGCGGCTTCCAGGTTCGGATCATCCAGTCCGTGTGTTCTGGCAAGTGCTCGCAGTCGTGCGTCACTGTAAGCCTCAGGCGCCCAGCCACCTTCGGCCAGCCAGACACCGTTGGTTTCCAGCAGGTTGCCACTGGCCACATTCAGTGAAGTGATGGCTTTATTGTACGCCACCACCTGACGGAAATAGGCAGCTTCAGCCTCGGCAAGGCTGGCCTGAGCTCGCAGTACCAGGTCCAGCGTGAGCGTCCCGATATCCTGTTCGGCCTTCAGCAGGCGGACCCGTTCTTCGGCCGCCTGCACTCGGTTGTAGTAGGATTCCGCCGCTCGCCACGCGGCGGAGACTTCCTGCATGGCGATGGAAATATCATGGGCGATACTGCGTTCCTGAGCAGCCAGAATCGCGTTGGCACGCGACAGCTGCAGCTCGTAGTTTCGTGCCTGACTGCGAGCCTGACGCAGACCCAGCGGAATGGACATCTCCAGTCCGACACCCCAATTCGTCAGGTCTCCTCCGGTCATTGAACCATAGCCACTGCTGCGATCTTCAGAGATCAGGCGATCCCCGAATCCATTCACCGCGTACGATCCCACGGCGTCCAGCTGCGGACGGACCAGGCTGCGAGCAGCATCCAGCTGCAGCTGCAGACTTTTGATCTGCCACTTCTGGCGTCGCAGCTCGGTACGCCTGGACAGACCGTCCTGCAGGCAGGCTTCCCAATCCGGCTTAAGTTCAGTGCGAGCCGGCTCCGTCGTCGGACGCAGGACGGTGCCGTCGTTCATGGGCATACCGATCAGTCGTCGCAACCCGGCTTCCGCCGAGTACAACTCATTGAGTGCCAGTTCCAGCTGCGCTCGAGTTTCGTAGAAGCGGTCACGGGCCTGCAGCTCATCAGCCTGCTTCAGCGTGCCAACTTCCAGCTTGGTCCGAGCCTCACGCCACGTCTGGAACGCACTTTGGTGAGTTGATACCGTCGTGTCATACAGGCGGTACGCCAGGTACAGATCCCAGTAGGCGTTCTCAATATCCCGCAGTCCGTTGCGGACTGCAATCTCAAAGTCCGCCAGCGTGATATCCTGATTGATGCGGGCGATCACCACACCCTGGCTGACCCCCGCAATAGCCCCGAAGCCCGGTCGGATGGGCCCGGCCACACGTGTGAATTCCGTACCGGCCCCGGCCAGCAGCGGTTGTCGCACCTGAGCGCCGATACTGCCGCTGTAGGTTGACGGGTACAGCGGACTGCCAACGGTATTCCCGAGATAATCCCAGTTGTGAAAGACGCCAACTGAACCACCGCTGGCGAGCGCCTTGTCGATCCCGGTCTGGAAACCGGCGGTTTCGCTGGAGAAGGGATTCAGGGGTGACTGGTGAGTCAACCGGTCATCACGCCCCCAGCGCATGGCTGTGGACCAGCGTGCATCAAAGTCCGACAGAGCGGCCTCAAGCCCGCGTCGACCGAAGAGCACTCCGGTTTCCTGAATTGCCGAGTCATAGACGGTGTTGACACCGTCCGGACCGGCCAGCACCCGGCTGGCACCAACACCGCCAAGCGCACTGGACTCGATCACCTGGTTTTTGGACAGGGCCGTCAGGAAGGCATCATCCAGCGTAAATTCACGAACTTCATCGTCAACTCGACGATCCAGGCTGCGGGGCGCGAGCGTGCTGCGAACTTCCGCTGTCGTCACATTGTCAATTGCCGGATGCTCGATCGCAGTGCTGCTGGACTTGAAGTGCTGCACCGGCACATCACCATCAGCATACTGAAGTTCATCGAGTCCCACTTTGGCGGTTGAGACACAGCCGGTCACATGAAGGGAAAACGTCAGACACAGAGAAGCGAGTGCTGCTCGTCGCCAGCGAGTGCAGACGAGCGGTCGCGTTTCACGGCAGAGGCTGAAAATACCACGCACAAAGTCGCTTGAACGGGTCATGGGACGCCCTGTCACTGATGACTTTTCCGTCATCACAGAGGCTTCCAGTCGCCGGACTGAAGTCTGATCAGACGCAGCCGATTCCGCACAGGCCAGACACAGCCCGCAAATCAGCCACGCGTGCTATCGTCCGCAGGACCTGCAGGTCTTGAACATTCGGAAAGCGGACCGTATTCGGTATAACGCATTCCCAGTGCCTTCTTGAGAAACACAACCTCACCCGCGTCGTTTCCCTCAATTGCGTGACCGGCAAACTGCAGCGCGTATCCCAGAAAAAACAGCGACACAGGGAAATACCATTCAAGTTTCATGGCCACGGCGACCCACGGAGCCACAAAAGTGACGGGAACACCGACCAGATGCAGCAGCTGGTTCCAGCGATTGCGGTGACGCGGCAGGTAATTTCGCAGGAATCGCGCGATCACGGGCAAATCGCTCCTTCGGACACGAGGCTACTGGGCGGCAGACGCACTACTCGTCCGCCTCATCGGTCGAACCGGCGGTTCGGCGGGTTGTCCGAGAACTTTCCCGGCGGAACACCGCCACCACATCCTCGATCGGCACAACAAACAGCAGGTTGTTGCCCTCGAAGTCGACGGGGATGGCATTGCGAGGGTGGAACAGAACTTTGTCGTACTTCCGAATCGGAAAGTCCTCGTTTCTGTCAACCTGTACACTGACCTCCACCACTCGGCCGGTGATGGTGGGAATTTCTGAGTTATCCGGCAGGACAATTCCACCGCGGGTTTTCTGCCGGGCTTCGTCCTTGCGGATCAGGATTCTCATACCCAGCGGTTCAACGTAGTCAGCCACGGGCATTCTCTGCCAAATTCTTAGGGAAAGCAGGGTGACACCCTGCGGTAAAGGCCCAGCCAGGAAACTTGAACAGCCCCGGATTCTGATCTCACGTGGCCATTCAGATCAACCGATGGGCGGGCATTGGTGCATTATTCCCGTGCGGAGGCGTTTGGCGAGTACCGAACCTGAAAATGGGGGGGCCGCACGGCAACAATCGCCGGCGGGTGCGAATCAATCGCGACGAACGGCTTGACATCGACGTCCATGACCACGGGTGTGGCGCCCTGCGGGCTGGCCGAGCGAGCTGCCACTTCAGCGAGAGCAGCGGCATCCGCTGCCCGCTTCTGTTCCACCAGAATATCACCCAGCATTCCGTTGAGCAAAGACGGCAGCAGGATCAGGTCGCCCCACATTGCGGCAAGTACCAGTGCGGCCAGCACCCAGCCGAACCGGCTGATCAGCAGCAGTTCGGCGGGGAACAGAGTCAGCACGCCGATCCCGACGGCACAACTGGTCTGCCAGATCGCGGGAGCACATTGAGCAGTGGCTCGGGCCACTGCCTCTTCCCGCGTCACATCCGGCTTCAGTTCCTGCCGGAAAACATGCAGGAAGTGCAGAGTACCGTCGACCGCCAGTCCGAGTGCGACTGAGGCTGTCACCATCGTACCAACATCAACTCGTACTCCCATCCAGCCCAGAATCCCGAAGACGATGGCGGCGGGGGCCACGTTGGGGATCATCGAAATCACTGCAGCCACGGCATCACGCAGCAGGACAACCATGACTGCGGTAATCAAAACGAAGGCAGCGAGGAAACTGCTGATCAGACTTTCGAGGAGCGCGTCCTGAGTCCGCAGGAAGATGGGGACCAGACCGGTCACGATGCAGGCGGGGCGACCGCCGGGCAGGTCCTGCAGGTCACTGCCGGCCAGCCTCGTCAGATCGTCGGTCAACTGCCGGTAGTCCGCATCGCTGAGAATGCTGGCCTGGCAGGTGACGCGCCAGATCTCATCACCATTTTTCTGCAGAATTCGGCGCGAGCCGGGCAGCTCCACGGTTGACTGTGACAGTGCCATCAGGGAATGCACAGATTGCCGCGGCCCGTTCTGGTCTCGCAGCACTTCATACAGCTTATCTTCGGTCAGATTGTCACGAAGCCGGGCAGCCCGGCCACTGGCCTTGACATCTTCGCCTGCTGGCATGAACGAGGCCAGTGACAGGCTGCCGCTGATTTCCGGGTGGCTGGTCAGTTTCTGCTGCAGCCGCATCACGGCTGCAGTCCGCTGCTGGAAGCTCAGCAGCTTCTGGTGCGTGCTGCTGAACCGCACAATGGCGTCGACGGGGATGATCCCGGCCAGATTGTCTTCGAGGAACCGATAATCCGAAACGACTCGGGAATCTTCGGGGAAGTAGCGGATGGCTTTGGTCTCAGTGCGGAACCACGTCAGGCCGGTAACGGCCAGAGCGGTGACGGCGAAACTTAGTCCCAGATTGAAACCGGACCAGCGGCAGAGCATATGACCGCAACGCAGCCAGAGTCGATTTAATCCGGACTGTGGCAGTTCTTCCACCGGCATTTCCGCGACGGGCATCCGCAGGTACAGCATCATCGCAGGCAGCAGATAGAGTACCGCCCCGAGGGAAATCAGGCATCCGATTGAAGCATACAGTCCGAACTGTCTCACGGGCATCAGCGAGCTGATCATCAGTGATGCCAGACCGATGGCGGTAGTAATTGCCGCCAGAACGCAGGGCGTCCAGGCTCGCGCCACAGCTTCAGCGACTGCCTCAGCCGGTTCCCTGTGCCCCAGTTGACGCCAGTAATTGCACAGATGAAAACTGCCGGAGACGGTGACGACCAGCAGCAGCGTGGGCATCACGACAAGCACCATATTCATGCTGCCGCCGAAAGGCACAATCAGTGCTGTGGCAGCGGCGGCAGTGAACATGGACACGCCCTGCACCATGAGCGCCAGCCGCAGGCTGCGAAGCGTCGCGAGGCTGCAGCCGAAACCCACGATGGCGGCCAGCAGCAGCGGTGACCGAAGCCACAGCATCCACAGCGGAGCATCAGCGTTCCACGCCGCCTGCCTCACACCGTGGTTCAGCGCGACGGCGGCCACGGTGCGGCCACCCAGATGCAGTTCATCGGCGGCGATCCCGCTGGCAGCGGCTGCGTCGCGGATCGCCTGAATGGCATTGGAGTGTTCGGCGGAGCCTGCTTCGCTCAAACTGATGGAGACAGCCGCGGCAGCTCCGGGGACAAACCATGCGGCTTTCACAGCGGGCTCGGCTTTAAGTCCGGGAACCGTGAGAGCGCTCAGGGCCGCAATGAAGTCTGCGGTTTGTTTTTCGTTGACATGCATACCTGACCACTGCAACTGCAGATCGGCAGGTTTCAGTGCAGACACCCAGTCCGTCAGATCCTGGAACAATTCCTCGGCCTGAGCGTCATCGGGGGAAAACTGGGCCTGGCTGGGTGCGGGCAGGTCATGGCTGACAATTCGCACGTTGATTCCGAACTTCTCTGCTCCGAGTCGCACAGCTCTTTCGCCGACGCTGCGGGAATGCAGTCGGGCGAATTCCGCCAGCTCGATTCGCAGAGGTCCGCGACCGGTCAGCAGTCCTCCGGTGCGTTCCAGAGCTTCCGTGAGCGGGATGTCGCGACTGCGCATGCGACGCAGGAGGTCTGCCGGTTCAGTCACTTCAGCGATGAACGGTGAGCCGCCCTCGCGGATCTCGCCGCTGCGACGACCTTCCAGCCGTCGAGCAAACTCGGCCATGCGGGGGTCAGTGAGTGAACAGCCGTCCCAGGAAGCGAGGATGCGATCATCATCGGGGAACAGGTTCTGGTACCAGTTGAGCACTGCGGACTGTTCATCGCTGTCCGGAAGCCAGTTTCCAACGTCATTCTGCAGCTTCAGGTTGCTCAGCGAATACATGATCAGCGGCAGCAGGAAGGCGGCGACTCCCGGCAGCCAGATGGCTGCTTTTCGCCCGGGAAATTCATAGCTGTCGCGAAGTGACTTCATCTGCACGGCCTGTTCCAGCGAGGTCCTGTCACTGCTGAGCAATGGCAGGAAGATAGCGGTGGGGGTGCCAGGAAAACGGCATGTTGAACATCGGCCTGATTTGCCGATTTGCAGAACCGAGATTGTGAAATCGCGAGGCCGGTCGGTTAACCCGCTGAATCTCGTGCGGACAGCGCGAGTCGTATCTGCTTCGCGAGTGATGCCCGCTGCGGAAGCATGGCAAAGTTTGCGGGCATGCCGGGGGCCCGCAGGGTCTGTGCAATCGGAACAGGTCAGCAGAAGTGGTGAACAATGGCTGCAACTCAGCGAGCGATGCGTCTGCCGGAGAGCGACGTTTCGTAGTTTCAGCGTGCGATCAGGGAGTCAGCAAGCGCGGTGGCGGTGCGGCGGCCGCTGAGCATGGCGCCGTGAATTGAGGCGGTCTGCTGGTAGTCGCCGCAGTACCACAGGCCATTGACCGTGGCGGGAGGACCGGGAGGCTGATCGCGAAAACCGGCGGGCTGAGCCGGCAGGGCCCACGGGATACGGTGAGTCCGCAGCAGACGCCAGTGGCTGACCTGTGCACCGAACCATTCTGTCAGCTGGCTCCGCACGGACTGCTCGAGTCCGTCGGTCGCCGCCGGAAGTCCCACGACCGATACGCTGATCAGTGATCGGCCTGGCGGGGCGTATTCGGGCACCACGTTGCTGACGACGCACAGGTTATTGACCGGGCCCTGACCGTCCCCGTTCAGCACGAGGATGGGATCGGTCAGTGGCGGTTTGGGGGCGTCGAAGTACAGACAGACGGTGGAACAGGCGGCGGGAGATTTCAGTATGCCCTGAGACAATCGTTCGGCCGACGGGCCGTCCACGGCCAGCACAACGGCTCGGCCGGTCAGCACCTGACCATCGGTCAAATGGACGGAGTCGCGTGTGACGGAGGCCACGGGAGTGGACAGCCGCAGTGTGCCGGCGGGCAGCGTGCTGGCCAGCTGCAGCGGGATGGCGCCCATGCCGGCCGCGGGGAGCGAGGCATCGCCGAGGGCGAACGTGCGAAACAGAAAACGAAAGTAACGACTGGACGTGGCCAGTGCGGGTTCCAGGAAGACGCCGGAAAACCACGGTCGGAAGAACCGCTGGATGATGTCGGGCGTAAAGCCGCAGGTGTGACGGAGAAAATCGGCGGTGGTGGAATCGGCCAGGCTGTCATCTTCGCGAGTGCACACAGTCCACCGCAGGCGGGCCAGTCGCAGGCGATCGGCGAATGAGCCGATACCGTTGAACAGGGTGGCGAACAGGCGGGACGGACGGCGCCAGGGATCGGCCATCTCGACGAACCGGCCACCGGTGCGGATTAACGCTCCGGGAAAGAAGCTGCGCAGCTGCAGGGCTTTGTAGTTGAGCTGCTGCTGAGCTTCGGGGTAGGCCGTTTGCAGCACCTGGAAGCCGAGATCGAGGCGGAAGCCATCCACGACTTCCGTGCGGACCCGGCCCCCGGGCTGGTCGTGGGCATCCAGCAGCAGGCAGGGGATGTTGCGGCGGTGCAGTTCGCGGGCGCAGCAGAGGCCGGCCAGTCCGGCCCCGACAATGATGACGGGATGCTGTGAACTCATCTGCAAGGCTCCTGCGGTCGCCAGAAATGGACGCGACTGTCGTGGGCATTCTGCAGGAGTGGCGGGGCAGTTCGAATGCGGTGCCGGCGGAATTCCCGTCGATTGGAAAGCCGGGCGGAAAAATTGGATTTGGGCATCGGCCGGGGCTTTTGGTATACTGCGAAACGGATGTCAGGGCGTGTCTGAAGAAACGACAGGAAATCCCGATGCAAACAGCGAACTGCTGCCTGCCGGCGGGCGGCGGACGGAACCGAAAACCACAGCGTATCGACTCAGCCGCGCAGGTCTCAGGTGGCGCACCACGGCGTCTGCGGCATGCTCTGCTGCGGCTGGCGGGGGCGTTGTTGCTGGTGCTGGCGGTTCCGGTCATTCTGCAGGCGCAGGATGAGACTCGCGATCGACGGCATCGACAGCTGCTGGAGCGGCGTGCGGCGATTTTGCAAAGTGCAGACCGTGACCTGAGGTCTCTGCAGGGCTGGTGTCAGGAACGCGGACTGGACGATGCGGTGGGTGAACTGCAGGGCTTGATGCAGTCACTGCTGGTGGAAACTGAGAACCCGGAACTGCCGCGTCTGGTCGTGCCTCCGGTCAGCGAGGCTTTGACATCCGACGAGCATGTCTGGCGGCAGCGGCTGCAGAAGCTGCGGGAAGAACGTGCCGGCGAGATCTACACTCTGGCGCGGTCATCGCTGCGGGCCGGCTTTCCGTCGCTGGCATTTTCGATGATTGCCGATGTGGTGCGGCTGGACCCGGATCACAGGTTTGCGAGGTCGGTCCTGGGTCAGGAACAGTTCAATGATCCGACCCGGCGTGAGGATCCGCAGTATGCGGGCGAGTGGGTGTCGCCGTTTGAAAAGCAGATGCGCAGCGGTTCGAAGCCGCAGATTCGGCATCCCGAGTTTGGCTGGATTCCGGCAGCCAGTGTCAGTCGCTACGAAAATGGGCAGCGACCGTGGAAAGGTGACTGGATCAGCAGTGAGAAGGAAGCTGAGCTGCGGCGTGACTTCCGGAATGCGTGGGAGATTCCGAGCGAGCATTTTCTGGTGCGGACGAATGTGAGTCTGGAGGAGGGCGTGCAGTTATCGACGAAGCTGGAGATATTCCATGCGTGGCTGCAGCAAAACTTCGCCGCCTTCTTTGATACTCCGAAATCGCTGCAGGAGCGGTTTGAGAAGGCGGGGCGTCCGGCGTCTGCCAGAAAGGCTCGCCCCCTGGAGATCCACTACTATGCGACGCGGGACGAATACCAGAAGCGGGTCGCCGGCAAGGTGCCTGCGAATATTGAGACAAACGGACTGTACTGGCAGCCGGACCGAACCTGTTATTTTTACCGCAACCCGGTGAAGCTGGATCTGTCGACGCTGTTTCACGAGGCGACTCATCAGATTCTGGACGTGGCGACAGCGGATGCCCGGCGAGCAGCCGCGCGAGCGCGGGCGGTGAAGCTGCGGCAGCGGCAGGCTGAGGAGTGGATTCTGTGTCAGAACGCCAATTTCTGGCTGATCGAGGGTTTGGCGTGTTATTTTGAATCGTTTGAGGCGGATGAGGCGGGCAATGTGTCGCTGGGGGATCCGCAGTATGTGCGGTTTGAGACCGCGTGGCAGCGACTGCTGGATCCGGCGTATCAGTTCTATCTGCCGGCACAGCAGTTTTTTGGGCTGGGGAAGGATGAGTTTCAGTCCCATCCGCAGATCAGTCCCCTGTATACTCAGGCAGCCGGGTATGCTCATTTTCTGATGAATTATGAAGACGGCCTGTACCGGGACGACCTGATTGAGCTGCTGGCGCAGGTGTACCGGCCGGACGCCGACCAGTTGCTGACGGAGCCGTCATTTTCGCGAATTGCAGGCGTCGGGTGGACTCAGCTGGACCAGCAGTATCGTGATCACATGCAGAATCTGGAGGCTTTGTCGCGATCGCGGCAGGGTGAGAATGACGTTGTGCAATAGATGCGACATGCCGGAACGGGCCCGGCGGTCGCAACCTGACGTGGTTACAAATTGACACGCCATCAGCAGCGGGGTAGGATCAGAACGGAGCAGGCGAAAATATGCCTGACGCACAATCAAAGGGTAAACACGTGAATACTCAACATTCATCCCGACCGGTCGGCTCAGTTCTGCTTTCGACGTGTGCCCTCGCGTGTATGTTTGGACTGCTGTGCACGGTTGCAGGGCAAATGGTGCAGGCTGCGGAGGGGGAGCGTCGCAGTACGACGGTGCCGCGGTTTGATGCGGCAGTTGAGAAGGGACTGGCGTACCTGCGTCAGGAACGGACGGCGGGGACACATGGTGGCGAGCAGGTGCTGGCGGCGTACGCCATGTACAAGTGCGGGATATCAAAAACTGACGGGCTGATCCAGAAGGCATTGGCGGAGGCGGCTGGTCGTTCTGCTGGTCCGCGGTACCAGCCGGTGGGCAGCTATGACCACATCTATGGTGCGGGTGTGGACGCCATGCTGATGGCGGACATTGATAAAGAGAAGTATGTGCCGAATTTGCAGGTGATTGCGAATTACGTGCAGTCGGTGCAGCGTTCGAATGGCTCCTGGAGTGATACTCCGACAACGGCCGGCGACATCAGCATGTCGCAGTACGCGGTGCTGGCGTTGTGGGCGTGTCAGCGGGCGGGATGTGTGATTTCTCCGGAGTGTGTGGAGCGAGCGGCCGACTTTCTGATGCGCAGCGGCAACGGTGATGGTGGCTGGGCCTATCGTCCGGGGACGAATGAAGGTCCGGGCATGGGCAATTCGACACACAACATGACGATGGCTGGTTCGGGAAGTCTGGGTGTGTGCCGCATTATGCTGCATGGATCCCGACCGAAGGGTGCAGCGACGGAAGCGAAGAAGGAGCTGGCGTTTGGTGCTCTGGAGAAGGTGGAGGAGGAAGTCGAGCCAGGTCAGATTGCGGCGGCCTTTGCGGGGTATTCGTCGTCGATTGGCTTTGGCCAGATGGATGCTCGGGTGGACCGTGCCTTTGCCTGGAACATGAACAATTTCCAGCCCGTCAGTCGCGTTGAGCACAATATGTATTTCTATTACTGCATCGAGCGTGCTGCGGCAGTGGGCGAGCTGGGCAAAATCAATGGTCAGGACTGGTATCTGGTGTACGGTGACGGTTTGCTGACATTGCAGCAGCAGGACGGCAGTTTTCCGACGCACTCGGGTCCGATCACGGGCACCAGCCTGGCGCTGCTGTATTACATGCGATCAACGGACCAGATTCTGAAGACGCTGTACGGCAAGGGTCAGCAGCGAGCGGACAAGGGCAATCCGTTTGGTGACAAGAAAAAGCAGAAGGAGCCGACGGAGCTGGACTTGCTGCTGGCTTCGATGGAGAACATTGATTTTTCGAAGCTGGACGAGACGGACAGTTCGATTGCGGACGACGTGGTGCTGTCGGTGCAGTCGATTGATGATCCTGCAAAGCTGGTGGGTGAGGTGGATCGTCTGAAGAAGCTGATTCGCCACCCGAATGCTCAGGTGCGTCGTTCTGTGTACTGGGCACTGGGTCGTACCGGCAGTTTTGCGCTGGTGCCGCAGATGCTGGAGGGTTTGAAGGACGGGAACGTGGATGTGAATATCGAAGCCGAGATGGCTCTGCGATTTATTGCTCGTCGTCCCACCGGGTTTGGTATGTCTTTGGATCCGCTGGGTGGATTGACTGCGACTGATCCTGCTGAGCAGCGACTGAAGAATGCGAATGATTGGCGAACGAAGTCGTACAAGCTGTGGTCTGATTGGTATTTCCAGTCACGTCCTTATGAGGAGCGTGACGGTCTGGACGAGCTGCAGGCGGCGACGTTTGCGGGGTCCAAAAGTGCGGACAGTGACGCGGAGAGCAGGAAGCCTGTTCGAAAATAGGAGTTCGGCGGGCTTGACTGCGGCCCTGGAAACCACGATGAAGCGCCGGCAAAGCCTGTCACGGATTTGCCGGCGTTTTTTGTTTGACTGGAACGGATGTTAACCATGAACGGAACAGTGAATGTTGGGTGGCTGGCGGCACTGCTGCTGGCAGTTGCGGGGTTGAGTGCAGAGCAGTTGTCAGCCGAAGTGCGGCTGGCGAGTGTGTTTGGCGACCACATGGTACTGCAGCGAGAGCAGCCGCTGAAGGTGTGGGGCTGGGCATCCCCCGGCGAGCGGGTGCAGGTGAAGGTGGCGGGTGGAACGGCGGCTGCTGAGGCGGGTGCCGATGGACGCTGGTCGGTGCAGCTGCCGGCACTCAAAGCTGCAGCGACTCCGGTGAAATTTCTGGTGCAGGGCACGAATCAGATTGAGCTGAACGACGTGCTGGTGGGCGAGGTGTGGCTGTGTTCGGGGCAGTCGAACATGGAATGGACTGTGGCGATCAGTGCGAATGCGGAAGCGGAGATTGCTGCGGCGAAATATCCGGGCATTCGGCACATCAAGGTGCCGCTGGTGGCCAGTCCGACGGTGCGGGACAGTTTTGACAGTCAGTGGCAGGTCTGTTCACCGCAGACAGTGGCTGGGTTCACAGCCTGCGGCTACTACATGGCGCGGCAGCTGCATCAGGAACTGAATGTGCCGATTGGCCTGGTGAATTCGTCGTGGGGTGGGACTCGGATTGAGCCGTGGACTCCGCCGGTGGGTTTTCAGCAGGTTCCCGCGCTGGCTGACATTTCGCAGTCGGTCATCGGCAGGACTCCGGGAACCCCTCAGTATGAAACGCGGCTGAAGGCGTACCTCGAAGCAACGGAAGCCTGGTTGAAGGGGGCTCGTGAGGGCCTGCAGGCGGGGGCGCAGGTGAGTCCCAGTCCGGCATTTCCGGCGGAGCTGGCTCCGTTTGAGGGCAATGCGGCTCCGACAGTGCTGTACAACGGGATGATCCACATGCTGGCGGGATTTCCGATTCGTGGCGCGATCTGGTATCAGGGCGAGAGCAATCACAGTGAGGGGATGCTGTATCTGGAGAAGATGAAGGCGCTGGTGGGTGGGTGGCGAGCGTTGTGGGGTCGCGAGTTTCCGTTTTATTACGTGCAGATTGCTCCGTTCAACTATGGCAGTCAGGATCCGACGGTGCTGGCACAGTTTTGGGAGGCTCAGGCTGCAGCTCAGCAGGCGATACCGAAGTCCGG
>SXXK01000347.1 GCA_005791255.1 Planctomyces sp. | reverse complement strand
CGACGAATCCAGTCCGACCAGACCGTCCCGGATTCATTGAAAATCACCAGCTGCCGATCTGTCGGCAGCAGACCAGCCTGCTGAGCCTCGGCAGCAGGCAACGGACGCAACTGCCGCTTCTGCACCAGCAGCGCCACAATCTCACGGCGGAAATCTCCCCCAGGCCACACCACAAGGCTTTCACCGTTGATGTCATACGGATGATCATGCACAAAGGCACTTTCCAGCTGTTCCCGCACCATATCAATGCCACACTTGCGGTAAAAACCCTCCAGTGCATGCTGCAGCGAACGTAACTGATCGGCAGATGCAAATCGCAGACAGCCCGGCCGATCCACACCCGCCACAACCCACCCGCTCTGCTCCTGAAACAACAGACGAATCGGCTCCTCACCCAGCAGCGGACACTCAATGTCCACCAGAAAACTGTTGGAAGCAGAACTGACACGAGCACACCGGATGCCCGTGCCAGCCCACACCGGACACAGCTGCAGCACGCGAATCAAATCACGCTTGACAAAATTTCGAATCGCCTCCTGCACATGATCCAGCTGGCTCTGCACCGAACGCCGCATACTGAAACGACGAAACGACGGCTGCTGCAGCTCCAGACGACGTCGTCGACGAAAGATCTTTGGAAGTGTTCCCGAATAGAACCCGGGCCGCAGCAGTCGTGCCACCGTCTCACCATGACTGCCCACCGCAACCGGCATCAATCGCGGACGCCTGTTCGATGCATACAGCCGCCAGTTCTCCTTCAGCTCCCACACAGCAAAACCAAAGATCCCCGGAATGAAAAAGATGTTGAACCAGGTCACAGATTCCGCCAGCACCCGACCCAGATACGGCTGCAAAAGCGTCACCATGCTGCCCTGCAGCAGCACCAGCCCCGGCAATATCATCTTGTGCGCCACAGTCACCACCGGGAAATGCTTCACCGGATGAAACGTCGGTTCGATCAGCAGATTCACATAAATCCGAATCAGAAACGAAACAAAAGACCACACCACGCCCAGTACGGCCTTGACCACAATCGACAGCCAGCTCTCTTCACTGTGAAAACGCAGCCACTCATCCACTGCGTACAGAAAACGCTCAATCAGATTCAGCACCATCCGGAAGAATTCCAGCAGCAAATCCAGCAACGCCACAAAAATTCGCGCCTGCAGCTTGTGCCACGCATTCGCCAGCCACTCCGAAGTCAGCTCCTGAGCGTCCCGACCTGGCCGCGAATTCAACGCCAGACTGCACAAACTGAAGCCAAACAGAAACCACAGCCAGCCCGGCGGAGCCTCCAGCAGAAGTCCCGGAATTGCCCGAAATAACAGCCACGCGACAGCCCCCGGAACCACCACCACCCGACGAAACCTGACCACCGCACGATGACGCCAGATCGCCTGCATCAGAGGCAGTCGGGCAATTCGCAGCGGATACTCAATCAGCCCCACCTTCAACAACCGCACCGTCGAACGCAATAACCGAAAAAATCGCCGACGAAACTGAGTCAGATGAATCAGGGCCATCAGCAGAAAACCCAATCCCAGTACCCACGTCGCCGTATCCGTCGCTGACGTTACCACGCCCCCTGCACCCTCAGACACATCACCCCCGGAAACACCCACAACCTCAGTCAACTGTTCCCCTGACCGCTCCGCCCCACGCTCTGACAACGCTGCCCCACGCTGAACCTCACCAGCACTCGCCGACCCCGCAGATGCGCCGGAAACCACCGCTGACTTATCAGCATCTGACTTATCAGCATCTGACTGCTCAGCATCTGACTGCTCAGCATCTGACTGCTCAGCATCTGACTGCTCAGCATCTGACTGCTCAGCATCTGACTGATCTGAGTCACCTGACGCTGCCGGCGTCGCTGGCTTGCGATGAAACAGATGTGCGAGGTGCCGCACCCCCTCCACAATCACCAGCGCACCG
The DNA here is from genome assembly GCA_005791255.1 of Planctomyces sp. Taxonomy (GTDB): domain Bacteria; phylum Planctomycetota; class Planctomycetia; order Planctomycetales; family Planctomycetaceae; genus SXXK01. Next base: position 12,021 of record SXXK01000347.1, on the reverse strand, counting down.
CCGAAAGGGATCAACAGAAACAGAGTCGCAAAACGCCCCGCCCGATTGCCAAAAAATATGGAACTGGTCGTCTGCAGCCACCGCAGATAAAACTCGCCCCGCTGATACACCCCGTCCATCGACAGCGCCAGTCGATCGTCCGCTCGCAACAGATAATCACCCTGCCAAAGATCACGCATGTCGGTCAGATCCGGCAGCTTCAGATCATTGCGACTGATTGAATCCCGCAGATAACCCAGCGTCAGATAACCTCGACTGACAATGCAGTCCAATGCATCGTCCACAAGTTTGTCCAGAGCAGTCTGTTCGGGCACATTTCGAGGAACCAGTCCCACATCACGCAGCGTCTGCTGCAGCACCGGACGCATGCGATCCCGCATCTGCAGCTCCGATTGATGAGCCGCCTCGTGCAGCAGCTTCGTCAGCCGGTCACGCTCGGCACCGCTCAGCCTGACGTGGACCAGCCGAGCCTCAGCGCTGCTGAGATGGCGAGTCATCAGCACTTCCCGCAGGCTGTGCAGAGGACGCCGCAGTGGTCGGGCCCCGCGACTGGCCAGCCACGTCACAAGATCCACCTTGTAATTCACCCGCTCGTTGTCCAGACACACCTTCTGCAGATCAAACAGCAGTCGCTTCTCCGAGTTCCAGAAGCCGTGAATCGCATTCGTCGCCAGCTCCCACAACGACGCCCGCCACTCCTCGGCCTCGTGCTCGGTAAAACTGATCGCCCGCTGCAGCCTCTCCACCAGCAGCCGAATCTCCTGCCTCGCTGATTCCACAGCCGCCTGCCGCTTGTCCTCTGTCACAGCCCGCTGAGCCGCCTGCATGGCACTCACGATCGCACCAACCGTGTTGCCACGCTCACGAGCACGCTCACGACGGCGCGATGCCCGCAGCCACGCTCGGTCCGATGGTGATGAGCCAGCACCCAGAAACCACTCACGACGAGTACTGACGAGGCGTTCTTCGTCACGCTGCAGGTGCGTCGTCAGATCAGGCGATGGCGCTCCGTACAGCCGCGTCTTCTCAAAAATCTGCTCGCCCGCCACGTCAGATTCCAGCAGCACATCCACCGACCGAGTCTCAGTCAGCGACGGAAACCAGACCTTCAGCAGGTCCGGCTCAAACCAGCGCAGCTCCAGATACATCGCACAAAACTCACGCCACGCCTCCGTACGGGACTCCGGATCCACCAGACGCGTCTCAGAACGCAGCACAAAGTGCGCCTCATCGAACGCGACCTGACCAAGCCCCGCAATGCGCCGCTGAATCTCAGCCCGCTCGGACGGACCAGACAACTTCCGCTGCAGTTCACGGTCAATCACCGCATGAAACAAACGTCGCCAGACCTGCTGCAGCAGCTCCTGCACGGGCCAGTGCTGCAACTCGTCCTCCGCAGGCTGACTGATCAGCAGACACGTCTCCGGAAGATTCAGAAAATCAGCCAGCCCCAGCTCATCCGGATGCACCAGCTCACGCAACTCAGCAGCCGGCACCAGTTGACTGTCCGCGTGAGGAATCGCGGTCGACAGCTTGACAAATCCATGCCGCTCACGAATCACCCGCCGAATTACTCGCGGCTCCGCCAGAAATGCCGATGGCTCTGCCAGCTGCAAAGCACGCCGCAATTCCTGTATTCTGCCCGCTCCACCCGGTGTGACCACTGATCCTGCCCCCCCGCATGCCCCGTTGCTCGATATTGAACCGGCACCCCGCTCCGGCAATTCTACAAATCGTCAGTTACCGGATACAGCACACTGACCGTGTTTCATCAAAGCTGCACTTTTCCGGAACCGTTTTGCAGATAGACTGCGGGGAATGCAGATACTGTTCACAGGCAGCGGCCGTCAGGGCCCCGCCAGTACCGGATCCCCCCCAGTTTCACAACAGCAATCATGATCATTACCATAGACGGGCCAGCCGGCTCCGGAAAAAGCACCGTAGCCCGCCTCCTCGCTCATCGCCTCGGCCTGCGTTTCCTCGACACCGGGGCCATGTACCGCGCGGTGGCACTCGCTGTTCTCCGCAGCCACACCAGTCAGCACGATGTGCAGGCCGTCTCGGAAATCGCAGCCGGCTGCAGCATCCGCTTCGATGACAATCGACTGCTGCTGAATCAGCAGGATGTCACCTCCGAAATCCGACTGCCGGAAGTCGCCACAGCCGCTTCCATCGTCGCCTCCAATCCTGCGGTCCGAGCCAGCCTCGTGCAACAGCAGCAGCAGATCGGAGAAAGCGGAGGCCTGGTCACTGAGGGCAGAGATCAGGGGACCGTGGTCTTCCCGCACGCCCGCCATAAATACTTTCTCACCGCCAGCCTCGATGCACGCACAAGGCGACGACTCGCAGAACTCGACCAGAAAGGTCAGCCAGGGTCATGGGAAGAAATCCGCGAACAGATTCGACAGCGCGATGAACGCGACGAAAAACGCGCCCTGGCACCAATGAAGCCAGCCGATGACGCCGTCATCGTGGACACCTCAGAACTGACCATCGAGCAGGTTGTCGAGCTGCTGTGTCGCAGCATTGCCACGGAATGACACTCACGCTGCCGCCACCAGCTCAGCGCCGCTGCCCGGAACTCACACCGCGGTCCTCATCAAACGCCGTCCGATCAGGCTTCAGCAGCCGCGACAGAAACGCCCCCTGCAGCCCATCACCGGCCGAGTTCACAAACACCCAGTCCAGTACCGCAGTCTCCGACACATCCACAGCCGCCCCCTCCCGCAGGACACGCAGCGCCTGCGGCTGATTGGCCAGTCGCCCGTAAACCCGACCTCCACGCAACTCTCGCACCTCCAGCCACATCAGCTCCTTTTCCGTCCCCTCAGTAAACTCAGCCAGCACACTGTGCCCGGTCGATCCGGTCGCAGCTCGACCGGCAAAAGCAGCCCGAAAGTCTGCCCACCCAGCACGCGCCCGCTCAGCTGCCTGCCGCACGGCGACGGCATGCCGAGCCGCACTCAGCACCGGCGCATTCATTCTCTGTCGCAGCGCTGCCGCCGGGTCCTCCGACCGCAGCAGCGATAACGCCTCGCCTTCAATCTGACCCCACGGCAGCAAAACCTCCTCCGCCGGAACCAGCAGACCACAGGTGACCCCCTCCGGTATCACTCGCTGCTCCAGCAGTGCGGCCAGCAGTCGACCACAGTCGGCCATCGTCGCCCGATTCGACTCCGCAGCGGTGGACACAGCCACCGACAGCCAGCCGCGATGCTGCTCCAGCACCCGCCGCACTGTGGCATCCTCCGCCACAGGAATCTCCTCGGCAGATGCCAACGGCGTACGCTCCAGCGCCAGCGAAAGACTGAGCCCCCCGGCCTGCACAAGAAACACTTCTCCCGCAGCTCCCGGGGCTGTCAGCCCGGCTGCTGCCGATACCCTGCCACGATGAACCTGGATGTCGGCGGCGGGCCACAGCTTCCCCCCCACCTGACGCAGCTGGGCTTCAGAAATACTCAACGGACCATTCACCAGCAAAATCAGCGTTCCGGCAGATTCTGCCGCAGCAGCCTGCTCAGTATCCCGACCCGCACCCGCCACCGGCGACTCATCCACCGCCACAGCAGCAGTCCCGCCACCTGCAGAAAACCCCGCACAGATCACCACCACAGCCAGCAATTCCCGAATCCGATCCACCCTGATCAACTCCCTGTGCAAAATTCCGGAACTCAGCAAATTCCGGCGGTTTCACGACAACCGGCCCGGAAACTCCCTACAATTGCGTCTCATTCGCCGCTGCTGATCTGTTCCCTTCAGATCGGCAGTCTGCCCCGTCCCCGCTGTCCTGAATTCCTTCGTTTTTCCGAAAGCGCTTCCAGTGTCGGTGATTGTCCAGAAGTTCGGTGGAACCAGCGTCGCCAATGCCGAAAAGATCCGAATCGCTGCCGCACGCGCAGTCAAAGCTCGGCAGGCCGGTCACGACGTCGTCGTCGTCGTCAGCGCTCGCGGTCACAAAACCGATGAACTCATCGACCTCGCCCGCAGTATCACCTCCACGCCACGCCCCCGGGAAATGGATATGCTCCTTTCCACCGGCGAACAGGAGTCAGTGGCTCTGCTGGCCATGGCAGTGCACGAACTGGGACTGGAAGCCATCAGTCTCACCGGAGCTCAGATCGGTGTGCTCACCGATACCACGCACACCAAAGCCCGCATCGTCAGTATTTCCACCGCCCGCATCCGCGAACATCTGGCGGCCGGTGCCATCGTGATCGCCGCAGGGTTTCAGGGCGTCGACTCAGCGATGAACATCACGACCCTCGGACGCGGCGGCAGCGACACGACCGCCACGGCACTCGCCGCCGTGCTCGACGCAGAACTCTGCGAAATCTACACCGATGTCGAAGGTGTCTTCACCACGGACCCCCGAGTCGTCTCAGATGCCCGCAAAGTCGAACGCATCTCCTACGATGAAATGCTGGAACTGGCCAGCCTGGGCGCCGGAGTCATGCACTCACGGTCCATCGAATTCGCCAAAAAATATGCTGTCAACCTGCGCGTCCGACCTTCCTACTCCGACGGCCCCGGCACACTCATCGCCCCCCAAAACGGCACAGCACAGCCGGTCGTCACCGGAGTCGCCTTCGTCCGCAATGAAGCCCTCATCACGCTCATCGGACTGCCGGATCAGCCCGGTGTCATGAGCAGCCTGTTCACCGCACTCTCCAGTGCCCGTATCCCGGTCGATATGGTGGTACAGAACGCCGCCGCAGAAGGGCTCGCCAACGTTTCGTTCACCGTCTCGGAAGATGAACTGCCGGCCGCCATGGAAGTGGTGTCCGTCGCCGCCAGAACCCTTTCGCCACAGGCCGTGCAAAAGACCACGGGACTTTCCAAGGTTTCCATCGTCGGACATGGCATGCAGCTGCATACCGGAGTGGCAGCCAGGATGTTTCAGATCCTGTCTGACAGCCACATGAAGATTCACGTGGTCACCACCAGCGAAATCAAGATCTCAGTCCTGATCGACAGTGATCGCTGCAATGATGCCATCCTCGCAGTGCACAGCGGCTTCGGGCTCAATCAGCCCACTCCGCCGCTGCCAGGCTGCGGACGCCCCGCCGGCAACGGCAATACCCCCGCCGCCGCCAGTGATGAGGTGGTGGACGATATCGTCTCACGACTCGAAAGCATGGAAAGCATACTCGTCAGTGACATCACCTCAGACACTGATCAATGCCGCATCAGCCTCAGCAACCTGCCTGACCATCCGGAAGTTGCCTGCACTGTTTTTGCCGCCGTTGCCGAAGGCGGCATCCTTGTCGACCTGATTGTTCAAAATACTCCCCGATCCGGCGTCGCCAGTATCTCCTTCACTGTCCCGGCCGCAGACGGACCACGCTGCCTGCAGTTGCTGCAGGCAGTACTCAGCTCACAATACCCGACCGCCGTACTGAACTCCGATTCGGAAATCTGCAAACTGATCATTACCGGGATTGGTTTGCGCAGCCACACGGATGTCGGCCGACGAGTGTTCCGCACGCTGGCGGAAAACCGCATCAATGTGGACATGATCAGCACCAGCGAAATCAAAATCAGCATCGTCGTCGGTTCGCAGGAATCGGCACGAGCCCTGACGGCCCTGCGAACCGAATTTCAGATTGCCTGAGGCTGCACTACTTTTCTGCAGCAGCAGCTCCCGCTGACCCGGTCGCCGTTTTGGCAAGCTCAGCCTGCTTCGCGTTGTCACGCACCTTGACGACACCGCTCAGAGCAATGATCACGGCGCCCAGCAGCAGTACCACTCCAGCCCATTTGGGCGCTGCATCGCGGAACTTCTGAGTCCCGGCAGAACGTCCCACCAGCGCCGATGACAGGAAAAATGATCCCATCGCCAGCAGAATCTTGGTGTCCACCATCGCGTGATAAATGCCGTCCACTCGGCCCGCCGCAATCGCCCGCCAGTAATTGAACGCCCCGGACAGCAGCAGCAGTGCGATGCCACCGTGCACATACTTCTTCCAGCGACCACGAATTGCAGCCAGATCATCCGGGCGCCCCGCCAGTACCGGATGCACCACAAACCGCAGAGCAAACAAACCGCCCACCAGCACAACTGCCGTGCCCACATGAATCCAGCGAGACACCAAAGAAAGCACAAACATCGGATCCATGGATACCCCCAGTCAGCTTACCGAAAACGGGCCGGCGACATTCCGCCGCCCCTGCAATCATAGACGTTCACACACAACCGGCAATCTTCCGCAAAACCAGTCAGGGACGGCCAGCACGGACTCGCAGCTGAGTCCATGACAGCAGCTCAATTCCCAGCCCTTCGATTTCAGCCCTCACAGCCGGGTCTGAGAAAATTCGAGTATCATCCCCGCGCAGAAAATGACTGCCCGTGATCGCCTGCAACTCAGCATCGTCAGTACCACAGTGGATAATCATCTGCGAAACACCCGGCTGCAGACCGCGAAACGCGTCCAGATAACGCTTTTTCCTGACCGCATGATCGCTGCCCTCATAAAACTGATACAACCAGTCAATCGACGGCAGCCCCTCAGCTCGCAAGGCCTCAATGTACAGCAGGTTCCTGCTCGCCAGATCCGGATAATCAGGAGCCAGCTGCGGATCGATATTCCTCATAATCATCACCGGCAGCCGGTACTCCAGACCCAGCCGCACATAAATCTCCAGCATCTCACCCGTTGATACCACTGTGCCCATGTGAGTATCGAGGTGGCTGAGCCGAATGCCTGCCCGCAGAGCCCGGTCAATCTGGGCCCGCAACTCCGTCTCCACATCCGCAGGACGCGCCAGACGCTGAACATCCTCCTTCCGCCGATGCAGCCAGCCATCAGCATCCACCAGACTGGGCACTCGATCACGCCCCGACACCGGCCCCCAGCGATACTTCTGAAACTCCGAATTCAAAGTCAGATGAATCCCAAAATCCAGCTCAGGATGCTGACTGGCCCACTCCGCAAACTCTGGAAACCACGGACAGACCGTCATGATGCTGCACGATGTCACCAGCCCGCTTTCCATCGCGGCAATCGTCGCCCGATTCACGGAATGACTCATCCCGGCATCGTCCGAATGCACTATCAGATACCGTCGAGTCGGGTCGAGCGGCTGCTGAGCACTGGCGGTCTGACCCACGAAAAACACCGCCAGACAGCACACCCAGCAAGCCAGTCCAGCAGGCATCAGCAATTTCACGACAAACAACTCCGGAATAGCGGGGCCCCGGAACAGAAACCAGTCTCGGACTCTCAGCAGTCGCAGCTTAACGATCCGCAACCGGCACGTGCAGTTCCAGATCCGAAAAATGCTCAGTGTTCGCCGGTCGGACTGACTTCTGAACACACGAATCCCTGCTAGAATCGAGCAACCGCAGTACTGGCCTGCAGATTCCATCCGATTCCCGTCCCCGCAGATCAGGCATGCCGATGCTGGAACGCCGCGAGCTGTTTCCGAATGTGATTGAGCTGAATTTTCAGGCGCGACGCCGACTGGGATGCTGCGTTTATCTGGTTTACGGTCAGTCGGACTGGATGCTGCTGGACATCGGTTACGAGGATACTGTCGACGATCTGATCGATCTGATTCGTCAGATGGATTTTCCGCTGGCAAATTGTCGCTATCTGGTTGCCACACATGCTGATGCCGATCACGTCCAGGGATTTGTGCGGGCCAAAGAACTGCTGCCGTCAGCACAACTGGTGGCACATCCTCACGCACGCAGGATTCTTGAATCCAACGATCGCATCGCGGCATTTGCAGAGATTCCCGCTCAGCAGATCTCGATTAACCTGCCGGCACTGAAGATCGATCGGGACATAGACGAAGGTGATCGGCTGGAACTTGACGGTGCCGGCCTCGACGTCTGGCATACTCCGGGACATGCCGTGGGACAGTTGTCATTTCGCTTCGGTCGACTGCTGTTTTCCGGTGACAATATCTTCCGAGACGGCTGTGTCGGCAGTATTGATGCTCACCACGGTTCCGACCTGCCGGCCTTCATCAGATCTCTGCAGCGAATTCAGGGAAGCGGAGTGGAATGGCTGCTGCCCAGTCACGGGCCGGCCTTTCGCAACGATCGCAAACTGCTTCAGTCAGCCATTGATCGACTCGATCGATATCAGCACATGGCCGACTTCGGTACCTGTGCCGTGGACTGGCCGCTGCTGGATGACTGGGAGGACGAACTGGCTCGCGGCGTGCACCCCACGTCCTGAAGGTGCCACTCCATGTCAGATTCGCTGCTGATCACGGCACTCTGTGTATCGCTGCTGCGCAGCGTGACCGTGTGCAGCATCGCCGGTCTGCTGCTGCCGCTGTTTTCCGGCTGGATTCAGCGGAGCGGTACCCGCGCTGCACGAATGACTCGCGAACTGCTCTGTGTACTTCCCTTCTTCACTCCGGATCTGCTGACCGGTTTTCACTATCGCCTGACGGCCTCTGCCTGGGCCGGAATATCCGGTGGCATCAGCTACGTCCTGCTGACCGAACTGCTGTACGGCATTCTGCAACTGTTCCGAGCAGTGGCACTGGGTATGCTGCTGCGACACGTCATCCCGGCCCCAACTGACAGCAGCGAGGCCCTCTATTCGTGGCAATTGCTGCGCAGCCGTATGCCCCGCCTGCGCTGGTACCGCGAATGGTACCGTCTGCAACTGGCAGGGCCGTGGCGAAACCCCTTGCTCACATGGAGCCTCACGGCAGTCGTCATCTTTCAGGAATTTGAAACCGCTGCACTCATGCAGATCGATCAGCACCCCTGGTCCTGGTCGGTCTGTCTGTTTGATGCACACGCGGCGTGGCAGCCGCTGTCAGCATCTCTCCGACTCGCAGCTCAGGGACTGCTGGTGGAACTGCTGCTGCTGCTGCCCGGTCTGGTCGCTGCCGGATGCTCTCGCAACAGCCGCGAACCGCAGCCGGACACTCGCGGATCCTCCGTCACTACAGCGGCTGGGCCGACGGTCACTGCAGTGCTTCTGGTCAGCCTGTCCATGACACTCCTGATTCTCACCCCCATGGTCACGTCCGCTCAACCAGCCCTCCGCGGCATCCGATTCATCACTGCGGATCCCGTGACCGTGCAGCGAACCTGCGCCTCACTTGCCACATCAGTCGCCTGCTCAGTCGCTGCTGCCGTGTGTGCCCTGGGAATTGCCAGCCGCATGAACTTCGAGCACGGCTGGCGTTCCGGATTGCACCTGGCCATCACCGCCGCTCTGCTGCTGCCCGGACTGGCGGGCCCGCTCATCCTTTCTCTTGGACTGCAGTCACTGTTCCAGCTGCCGCTGCTGAGACCGGTATGGGATACCTGGCTGCCACAACTGCTCGGACAGACTCTCTGGCTCCTGCCGCGCGCCTTCGCCGCCGCTCAACTGCTGTGGACTGCGGAACGCGGAGAATCTCTGCATGCTGCCGCACTGCTGCTGCACGCGCCGGACGCACGTCGAAGATGGTTCGCAGCAGTACTCCTCTGGAGGCTTCAGGACCTGCCTCTGATGATGGCACTGCTGCTGCTCACTCAATGGGCATTCTGGGACGTCACAACCGCTTCGCTGCTGCACCCGCTGACTTTCGAACCCGTCGTCACGCGACTGTACAACGAAATGCACTTCGCACGCACAGATGCACTGCTGGGACTGTCGGCTGTTGCTGTGGCGGCACCAGCCGCCTGCCTTGCCTGCGGTGCTGCAGCCCTGCTGCTGAAACGCCTGCACCGCGCCAGACTGCAATCCGCCCGGACACAAAAAAATCCGGGCCCCTGAAGGCCCGGATCTGAACTCGTTTCCGAATCCCGACTGACTTGCTGCAGCAAATCAGCCCGTCTGACTCAGTATCGGTCGCCGCGGTCACCACGCTCGCGACGGCCACCGCCGCCACCACCGTAACCGCCACCGCCACCACCACCGTAGCCGCCACCACCGTAACCACCACCACCACCGCCGTAACCGCCACCGCCACCACCACGGCTTTCACGAGGACGAGCCTCGTTGACCACGATCGTACGGCCGTCCAGCGTTGCGCCATTCAGTGCCCGAATTGCCTCGTCACCGCCAGACGCCATCTCAACGAAACCAAAGCCCTTTGAACGGCCGGTTTCACGATCCGTGATCACCTTTGCAGATGTCACAGAACCATACTGAGCGAAAGCCTTCTCAAGACCTTCGGATGTGGTGGCCCAGGCCAGGCTTCCCACGAAGATGTTCTTACTCATCACACAAACCCTGAGCCTCGCAGCTCCCAAAACACCCATCGCTGCCCCAACGGCAGCTGTTAGAACACAAATGAAACTGTTGGGGAGGAAACTGCAGCACGACTCAAGTGGTTACCGAGCACTCTGTAGAATCACACCTCAAAGAGACCAATCGCAGTGCATCCTGATCAACGCATCAACGGTCAACCTCGAGCCGCAGCCCCCCGTCTTCAACATCGACGGAGTTGCCGGCTCTCCCGTACTTTACGATCTTCGGGAAAAAATAGCAAGACGCTACCCCACTTGACCTCCCGGCATTTTCACCTTTTTCGGCGAATTTTCCGAAAGCGCCGACACCGACTGCCGGACACCCGAGTCCGTAATTGAGGTCAGACTACGGGTTACCCCAACAAATCCAACCCCCGAATGCACATCGTCATTCCCCGGCAATCGCCCGCATGGACAACCCCGCTTTTCCGGAAAAACACTCAAATTTCCGCAGCCAATCCATGTCCCTCAACCACCCGGCACCGTTACAACAATCAGACTGCGCATCCCCTTCTCTACGGTCACAACCCTATGCCGCTTACCCTCACACTCACCGCAGACACCACAATCCCCATTGAACTGGAAGGTGTCACCCCCGAGAAATGTGCCGGCACACCAGCCAGCGAAATCCCGCGCATCACCGTCTTCGAAGGCAACCGAAAGGTGCCCCTCGGTGAACTCTTCCACATCTCCGGCGATGCCTCCGACCAGCAACTCATCTTTCGCGGTGACCTCCGCGGTGTCCACTGGATTGGCGCCGGAATGCGGTCCGGAAACATCCGCGTTGAAGGATCTGCCGGACGACACCTCGGCAGCGGGCTCGCTGGCGGCCGGATTGACGTCGCCGGCGACGTCGGTGGCTGGGTCGCCGCAGAAATGCGGCGGGGACTGATTCGCGTCCATGGCAATGCCGGAAACTGCGCCGGCGGAGCCCTGCCAGGCTCAATCCGCGGCATGACCGGCGGCACACTGCTCATTCACGGAAACTGCGGCGACGAAGCCGGACTCGCCATGCGCCGCGGACTCATTGCCATCGCCGGAGCTCCCGGAGAATTCGCGGGAAGAAACATGATCGCCGGAACACTCATCGCCGGGGGACGCTGCGGCAGACGCGCCGGAGCCGGTATGCGGCGGGGTACTCTCGTCCTCGCCGGCGGCTCCCAGTCACCGCTCCTGCCCGGCTTCAGCTACTCCGGACAACTGCAACTGACCACTGTCAGACTGCTGCAAAAACACCTGCACTCCCTGAACTTCCCACTCGAACATCCACACCTCTGCACAAACATGGCCATCCACCGCGGCGATCTGGCCTCGCGCGGACTGGGGGAAATTCTGCTTCCGCCCGAGTCCACAGCCTGATACACCACTGTCCCACAATCCACGACAAAGGAAGTACTCCTCATGACACTTCGGTACGCTGCATCAACCGCACTCGCACACGTTCGCACCGGCCTGATCTGCACTGTGCTGCTGGCCTGCTCACTCTGCTGCTCCAGCCTCAGCGCACAAAGTCGTGACCGCGACGCAAAGAAAAAAGACGCCGGTGACAAATCCGCCTCACCGCAGCAGCTGGAGTCCCGCATCAGCAAAGCGGAAGAACAGCTGCTGGAGGAATACCTCGAAGTTGCCAATGAATACTACAAGCAGGACCAAAAGGAATTGTCCATCGCCGTCCTCGAACGCATCACAAAAATCAATCCGCAAATGCCCGGCATCCGCCAGCGCATGGATGGCATTCGCGAAGAACTCCTCCAGGAAAACGGACTGAAACTGGATTTCGATACCGGAAAAATCTGGTTGCCCGTCGCTGAAGT
>SXXK01000041.1 GCA_005791255.1 Planctomyces sp. | reverse complement strand
GGTTCAATACACCCCCCTCCATTCGTGCCCATTCGTGGCCATTCGTGGTTCCAAAACACCCCTCCATTCCTGGTGGCGATCACCGGCTGAGTTCGAGTATCATTTGTGGTCCTGCCGGCTTTCATCGCCCGTTCTGCTCCGGAGCCCACCAAATGCTGCTGAGTCTCTTAGCCCTCACTGCCCTCCTCTTCACACTCGCACTGCCACTGGCTGCCCCGGCCACTGCTGATGAACTGCAGTGCCTTAGTCCTCACGAGTCTGCAGCGATGGCCCTCTATCCGCAGCTGCAGCAGCAGGCTGTGCTGGCCAGTGAGCGTCGTGATGCAGCCTGGGCCGCGCTCAAAACCACAGACGATGTGCAGCAGTGGGTAAAGACTCGCCGCCAGTTCTTCCTCGAACAGCTGGGACCACTGCCCGCACGCACACCGCTGAACGCCCGCACTGTCCGTACCATCCAGGCTGATGGTTACAAAATTGAATGTGTCATCTTTGACAGTCAGCCGGGGCACCGCATCACTGCCAACCTGTATCTGCCCGCAGCTGCCGGACCGGTACCCGCCGTCGTCGTTTCCAGCGGACACAGCCGTACCGCCAAGACTGCCGATTACAATCAGCGATTTGCACTGCAGATGGTCCGGCTGGGCATGGCCGCACTGTGCTTCGACCCCATTGGGCAGGGCGAACGCTCTCAGGTTCTGAATGACCAGCACGGCCCGGAACACGAAGGCACCACAACTGAACATTTTCTGGTGGGCGTCGGCTCGATACTCGTTGGTCGCAACACGGCCACATATCGGCTGCATGATGCCATGCGAGCCGTGGATTATGTCTGCAGTCGATCGGAAATTGATCCGCAGCGAATTGGTTTCACCGGCTGTTCCGGAGGCGGCACCATGACCAGTTACGTCATGGCACTGGATGAACGCATCGCCTGTGCAGCACCGGCCTGCTATATCAGCACATTCCGGCGGCTGATTGAAACCATCGGGCCACAGGATGCCGAACAGAATATTTTCGGCCAGGTGGCCTTCGGTCTGGATCATCCGGATTATCTGCTGCTGCGGGCCCCCAAACCCACTCTGATCAGCTCGACAACTCAGGATTTCTTCGACATCGACGGATCGTGGCAGGCGTTCCGACAGGCCAAACGCACCTGGGGCATCCTGGGATATCCTGAACGAGTCGATCTGGTTGAGATGGCCGGGACTCATGGAGTTCAGCCGCAGAATCTGGCCACGATCGGCCACTGGTTTCAGCGCTGGCTGCTGCAGAGCGACAAATCGGTCGCGATCGAGACCTTTGCTGTCCGGAAAGAGCAGGAATTGCTGTGTACTGAGCTGGGACAGGTGCTGCTGCTGCCGGGTGAAAAATCGGTGTTTGATCTCAATGCAGCGGTGGCCGCTGAACTGGTACAGCAACGGCAGCAGAAATTCGCAGCACGGACTGCAGCACAATTGCAGCAGACAATTCGGGACGTGCTGAAACTGCGTCCGTCAGATCAGCGACAACCGCCTGTGATGGAAGACCGGGGGCGAGTCATTCGGACGGGCTATCATATCGATCGTCTGGTGCTGAAGACGGATCAGGGACATCTGATTCCGGGACTGACCTGGCATCCTCCGGTACCTTCGGACGAGGCTTATCTGTATCTGCATGATGCGGGCAAGACCGGTGCCGGCCAGCCTGGCGGTGCCATTGAAAAACTGGTGCAGGCAGGATTTGCGGTCGTTTCGGTCGATCTGCGGAACCAGGGTGAACTGCAAAGTGGCAGCGCCAGTCCTCTGCTGACCGACTGGAAAACCTTTTATCTGGCCTATCTGCTGGGGGATTCTCTGGTGGCAAAGCGAGTTGAGGATGTGCTGAATTCGGCCGACTTTGTCGCGTACTATCAGAAGCCGCGGCAGCAGCCGCGGCGAGTGCATCTGGTGGCTGAGGGCCAGTCCGGCATTGTGGCTCTGCATGCCGCTGCTCTGCACCCCGAACTGTTTGCCTCGGTCACCCTGAAGCAGACACCCGCATCGTGGACCAGCATCGTGGGTTCATCCAGTCCCGCCGGTCAGCTGGATTCCACGGTACACGGCGTTCTGCGGTACTGGGACCTGCCTGAGCTGGAGTCACTGGTCAGCGGAGTGAAGCGGTCCGAGTGATTGCTTTGTGCGGTACACTCCCGGTTGCAAAGCCAACCGTCAGACGCCCGTCGCCGCAGGCTTTCACAGCGATAAAAACTCCCGATCGGGAATAAACACTTGACTTTTTGCCTGCCGAATGGAATATAACTGGAAGAAAATCCCGATCGGGAATATCTCAAAATCAGAGCTTTTGTGGCGGGCGGAGTGCTGCAGTGGTTGATTCAGAGTCTGTCAGTCTGCAGGAGATTGGGGCGTTCATTCGCCGGCGTCGCCGCGCCAACAATTTGACGCAGCGTGAGCTTAGCGAACTGGCGAACGTTGGACTGCGACTGGTATCAGAACTTGAACGGGGCAAGCCAACGCTGCGAACGGACGCAGTAAATCGGGTACTGGCGGTGTTTGGCCAGATGCTGGGTGTGGTTCCCGCTCCAAGACCACCATTTCATATTGATGACATCCCATGAAACGCATGGCCAACGTCTATCTTTCCGGCCAGTTGGTCGGTTTTCTGAAGGAAGAGCATGGTGCAACGACGTTTGCGTACACCAGCGAGTGGTTATCCCGGCGTGATGCACAACCTGTATCGCTGACAATGCCATTGCGAGCAGAGCCATACACTCACACGGGACTGCACCCTTTTTTTGAAAACCTGCTGCCTGAGGGCTGGCTGCTGGAAGTGACTTCCCGAAAACTCAAAGTCTCAAAAGACGACCTGTTCGGACTATTGGTTGCAACCTGTGCTGATTGCGTTGGCGCCGTCGAGATACTTCCCTGCACGACTGACGAGTCTGAATGATGAAGGTTTGCCGCATCTGCCTGCAGACAACAGAGTCTGATCCACCTTATCACCCGGCATGTCTCAGCGCACTGTTTGGGTCTCCGATATTGCCCCGCCTTGACTTTTCGTTGCCATCCATACTGAGACTGGCGACCGAGATGGCCGGCAAGATGTCAATCTCCGGCGTCCAGGAAAAAGTTTCGTTAAGGCTTTCTGACGATCCTGAGAAACTCGAGATCGCGCCAGGTGGGGGCAGGTATATTCTGAAGCCGGATCCATCGCGGTTCGCATTCATTCCCGCTAATGAGCATCTGACGATGAGTTTGGCCAGACAGGCAGACATTGAGGTGCCTGTATTTGGCCTGTTCAATCTGCAGGATGGAGCGACAGCGTACCTTATCAGACGATTTGACCGTCAGGATGATGGCTCAAAACTGGCAGTTGAAGATTTCTGCCAGTTGACCGGAAAATCGATGAGGGACAAATATGAAGGTTCAGGAGAACTCTGTGTTCGTGTTCTCCGGCAGCACGCCACAGAACCAGCGATTGAGATTCGCAGGCTCTTCAAGATTCTGCTGTTCGGCTGGTGTGTGTCAAATGGCGATCAGCACCTCAAGAACTTCTCCTTGTTGACACTCCCGAACGGAATCCGACGTCTGTCACCGGCATATGACCTGATTTGCACTCGATTGCCCATCCCTGATGATCGCAGCCTGTCACTCAGCATCAGCGGTAAAAACAACAATCTGACAAGAAGACACTGGCTGGATTTCGCAGACTATTGCCAACTCTCTAAACCGACAGCCCAGAAACTTATTGAACGTCAGATTGGTTCACTTGAGTCATCTGTGAGCACCATCAGAAATTCCTTTTTGCCTGATGATCTGAAAATGGAATATGCAGAGATTCTCCGTGAAAACACGGCTCGGCTTTCGCTGTCTGAATGAGGATACTACTGCGGTCAGGGCTGTCTGCAGCAGCGTGCTCGGGCTGGAAAGCCCGAGCTACGTAATCGCACCAGTCCGTGGCACACCACCCCCCATTCGTGTCCATTCCTGGTTCAACCCCCACCATCACATCCTGCGATTCATCCGTGAAAATCCGTGTCAATCCGTGGCGAAAAAAAACACTCTCAACAGCCACTGCAGCCAGCAGCACTGGGCTCGGGCTGGAAAGC
>SXXK01000346.1 GCA_005791255.1 Planctomyces sp. | reverse complement strand
GAAGCAGATCAGGGAATAGGTTGTCAGTTGTCAGTGGGTGGTTGTTGATTTCGGGGGAGCGGGGTTATGTCGTTGTTGGACCTGAATCAGCAGCTGGCTCGGCGGCAGTTTTTGTTGAGTGGCGGGGCGGGGTTTGCCGGGTTGGCGGCAGCGGCAGTGCTGGCTGACGAAGGTGCGTTGGCGCATCATGCGGCGCGAGCGAAGAGCGTGATTTTTCTGTTCATGGAGGGTGGTCCAAGCCACATGGATCTGTTTGATCCGAAGCCGCTGCTGAATGAGCTGGCCGGTCAGCAGTTGCCGGCCAGTTTTGGTGATGTGATTACTCCGATGGGCGAATCGCGTTCTCCGCTGCTGGCCAGTCGTCGTCGCTGGCGTCAGCATGGTGAGTGCGGTGCGTGGGTTTCGGACTGGCTGCCGGAAACAGCGGGTTGTGTGGACGATCTGGCAATTCTGCGCGGCTGCTGGGCGGATGGGATCAATCATTCGTCCGGTGTGTGTCAGATGAATACGTGTTCGCTGATTGGTGGTCGTCCGTCGCTGGGCAGCTGGGTTTCGTGGGGCCTGGGTTCGGCAAATCGGAATCTGCCGTCATTTGTGGTGATGCAGGACAATAAGTCGAGTGTGGTGAACGGTCCGCGGAACTGGAGTGCGGGCTTTATGCCGGCGATGTATCAGGGAGTTCGTCTGCAGGAGGGGACGGAGCCATTTCCCAATCTGGTGACTCCTGAGGGCACATCTGCGGGTCGGCAACTGAGCAAGCTGCAGTATCTGAACGAGTTGAATGGGCGATTTGCGGCAGAGAATCCGCAGCAGTCTGAACTGGAGGCTCGACTGGCGTCCTATGAGCTGGCGTTTCGCATGCAGGCTCATGCTCCGGAGGCGGTAGCGATTGAGACTGAGTCTGCTGCGACGCAGCGACTCTACGGAATGGACGACAAGGAGACTCAGGTGTTTGGTCGGATGTGTCTGCTGGCGCGGCGGCTGGTGGAGCGGGGTGTGCGGTTTGTGCAGTTGTATCACGGAGCGGGCAGCAAGTGGGACGCACATTCGGGGATTGAGGCCAATCACACGGGGCTGTGTCGGGCGAGTGACCGGCCGGTGGCTGGTCTGCTGCGGGATCTGAAGCAGCGGGGTCTGCTGGAGGAGACTCTGGTGGTCTGGGGCGGTGAATTCGGGCGGACTCCAATGTCCGAAAAGGGGAATGGTCGGGACCACAATCCGACGGGTTTCACGATGTGGATGGCTGGGGGTGGAGTGCGGGGCGGTCAGACAATTGGCCGAACGGATGAGCTGGGGCTGCGTGCGGTGGAGGATCGTCTGCATGTGCATGATCTGCACGCATCGATCCTGCATCTGCTGGGGCTGAATCACCGTGAGCTGACGTGGATGTACAAGGGGCGTCCGGAGCGTCCGACGGTGAATGAGGGGGATTTTTTTGAGCGACTGACCACCGGCTGGGGTGGACGCTGAAGTCGATCGGAAGTCGGCTGGGGCTGAAGTCCGGTGCGATTGATGGCCGCATTCGCCGTGTGCTGCAGCAGTTGAAGAGGCAGTTTGAGGAGTGCGACGATGTCTGAAGACAGTGATCGCGATGTCATGCGGGAATCGCTGATGCGGTCGTTTCAGCAGTTTCATCACAGCAGGAAACGGCTGCGATCTGTGGCGGCTTTCTCAACTGCTGCCGCGATTGTGGTGCTGCTCAGTTTTTATCTGCTGGCTGAGGATGCGCACGAGCTGCGTGCGCCAGCGCTGGTCACGGGGCAGGGGGCGTCGTCCGACAGTTCGCTGCCGCTGAATGCGGGATCACTGAAGACGGATTACCGTCACATCAGTCTGAAGCTGATGACGGACGAGGAGTTGTCGGCGGAATTGCAGGCCCCGGATTCGGAATGGGTGCTGGTGTATGTGGGTGGAGAACCGCGGGTATTTTGCAGTCAGGCGTTGCAGAACTGAGTTTGTTCCCTGCGGCTCGCAGGTCCAAAAAAAGGGGCTCCCTGATCTCAGGGAGCCCCGGTTTATCCGCAGGTTCAGAGTGCGGCCTATTTCTTTTCAAATTCGGCGTCGATGACATCGTCACCGCCGGCAGGACCGCTCTGGCCACCGGCAGCATCGGGTCCGCCCTGAGCTCCGCCTTTGTCAGCGTACATGTGCTGTGCGAGTGCATGAGCGGCCTGAGTGAGTTCAGACACGGCCGAGCGGATGGCAGCGGCATCGGTGCCTTCGGAAGCGGAGCGAACTTTGGCAATGCTGGCTTCGATGGCCGACTTTGAGCCGCCATCCAGTTTGCTGCCATGTTCCTTCAGAGTCTTCTCGGTCTGGTAGATCAGCGAAGAAGCTTCGTTCTTTGCTGAGGCCAGTTCCTGCTTGCGTTTGTCGTCATCGGCATGTGCTTCAGCATCCTTTCGCATGCGTTCGATTTCGTCCTGCGACAGTCCGCTGGACTGCTTGATCTGGACGGTCTGCTGCTTGCTGGTGGCTTTGTCGCGGGCCGACACGCTGAGGATTCCGTTGACGTCGATATCGAATTTCACTTCGATCTGCGGGACTCCGCGGGGAGCCGGAGTGATGCCATCGAGAGTGAATTCGTCGAGCAGGCGGTTGTCGCCGGCCATACGACGTTCACCCTGGAAGACTCGAATCGTCACTGCCGGCTGATTATCGGCGGCGGTTGAGAAGGTTTCGGTCTTGGTGGTCGGGATGGTGGTATTGCGTTCGACGAGGGTGGTCATGATGCCGCCTTCGGTTTCGATCCCGAGCGACAGTGGTGTCACGTCGAGCAGGACCACGTCCTTAACGTCACCGGCGATGATGCCGCCCTGAATGGCGGCGCCCAGTGAGACGACCTCATCCGGGTTGACTCCCTGATGCGGGTCCTTGCCGAACATATCGCGGACCAGTCGCTGCACACGGGGGACGCGAGTTGAACCACCGACGAGCACCACTTCGTGGATGTCGGAGGGTTTCAGGCGTGCGTCCTTGAGTGCGTTGAGTACGGGCTGACGGCAGCGTTCGACGAGCGGGTCGATCAGCTCCTCGAACTTTGCTCGCGAAATGCTGAGCTGCAGGTGTTTTGCACCGGATGCATCTGCGGTGATGAACGGCAGGTTGATATCGGTGGTCTGCTGTGTGGACAGTTCCT
>SXXK01000345.1 GCA_005791255.1 Planctomyces sp. | reverse complement strand
GAGCTCAGCCCGCCACTGGTTGCCACCTGAATACCGTCCTCGGCACTCCACGCAGCCGCATGAGTTTCCGCCAGTTCCCGCTGGCGTTCGGGCGACGGCCAGAAGGCACCTCCTGCAAGCCAGGAACGGATCCAGCCGAGCTGCTGCTCAGTCAGTCGATCGCCTTCATTCGGAGGCATCGCGGACCAGTCAGCCGACTGCCGCTGCACAGCCAGCAGCAGCGGACTCTGCTCGACAGCGCCAGGCAGAATGAGCGGGAGGCCGCTGTCACCGCCCGCATTCAGCGACTGGCGGGTTCGCAGATCCAGACCTCCCTCACGCCTGTCAGAACCATGACAGGCAACACATTTTGCTGCCAGCAACGGAGCGATCCGCCGGACGAACAGCAGTTCGTTCTGGTTTTGGTCAGCAGCCACGGTCGACTGACAGGCGGTCGCCAGCAGCATCAGCGTCATGACGACTTTTGTCAGGCAACCCATTCCCGTGACCCCTGGCGACCTGCGCCCCCCGACACAGTGCCGTGGCGGTCGCGATGGAAGTCTACCGGGGTCAGGGATTGCAGTCACGCGAAACACAGCAGCCACTGGCCACAGTTACTCCTTTTGCCCCTCATTCACGGTCTGCTGACGTTGCTGCAGTTGTGAACCCAGTGCGACATCCGTGAATTTCGAGAGATCGGTCCACAGCGTCCCTGCCCCCGCATAAAACAGATCCAGTTTCAAATCGTCGGGCAACCCGCTGGCAAAGACCCACTGATTCCAGGCCTCTCCGGATCCGAAGGCTCCCACAGCGAGGCCGAACCGTTCGGACCTGGCCTCCGCTTCGACTTTTTTCGCATCTGCTTTCGCCCGCCCCAGATTCACAGTGGCCTGAGCCTCCAGTTCAGCCGTCTGACGCTCCACCGCGGCTACCAGTTTCAATGTCTCGGCCCGGGTTTCTTCCGCCAGCTTCTGCCCCTCAGCCACGGCCTCGGCCACAAGCTTTGTCGTCTCAGCACCGATGCGATCCGTCTCCAGCTCCACCATGCGCTCGGCCTCCCTCAACTCGGCTTCCGTACGCGCCGTCAGTTGCTCCTGGTCGCGCGTCAGCTTCAGTTCGTCGGCCACGAACTTTTCCTGAATGGG
This sequence comes from Planctomyces sp., assembly GCA_005791255.1. Lineage (GTDB taxonomy): Bacteria > Planctomycetota > Planctomycetia > Planctomycetales > Planctomycetaceae > SXXK01. The sequence goes on along the minus strand of SXXK01000345.1, from coordinate 6,755 downwards.
CTTCCGAATGTCCTGAGGGATATGAATGTTCCTGACAAAACCGTGCAGCAAAGTCAGTCCTTTGTCCTCCAAAATTTTGTGGAAGGATTCTGAAACTGTTTCCTGGAACTTCTGTCGAGTATCCCCGACCAGCAGATCAACCGCGCCCAGCGAGGATCCCTCATTACGGCAGATACTTTCAATCTGAGGAATCACAACCTTGGTCTGCACAGCCTCCAGACTGCCGAACTTGCGAATCACATCGGCTGCCTGATCGGGCATAATGCCCCAGACGGCCGTGAAATCCATGTGAATCCGGAAGCCGTCCGTTGAGGGAAACGTGATGCCACTCTCGTCATCAGACACCAGCGGCTCGCCGCTTTCATCCAGCACGGGCTTACCGTCCCTGCTGACAAAGTTGGACTTCACCGACAGGTCCGTGTAGCCAATCCCGATGATGTCCACATGCTGCTCGCTGGGATTGATCGGATACAGTCCTGGCTGCAGCACGCTGTCCTGAATTCCCGCCTGCAGTCCGGTCTGCGGATTGGCAGCCAGATTCGTCACCACTCCCGCATACCCAGCCGGAATTGAGACCCAGCCAACGTGCTTCTGCTGCTGATCCGACTGCACAAATTCCTGTTTGATGATGCTGACCGTGTACGCATAGTCGTTGATCCGATAGCGTCCCGGTCCCAGCACCTTTCTCAAAATCCCCTTTTCAGTGGTCTTGTCAAGATCACCGTCCACCAGAAACTGGCCGTTCGTCAGGTCACTGCCCATCCGGCTGGTGACCACCGCCACCTCGCCCGGATTCACCACCGTGTCTTTGACCAGATTGGTTTCCCACCACCCGTACCACAGGAAGTGTCTGCCGGGCCCCAGCATCTCCTTCAGAATTCCCTTCTCCAGTGGCTGGCCACGATCATCCACCCTGGCAAACTGACCGGACGCAGACACTGGTCTTTCACCCGGCAGGAATGGCAGTGGTGGCCCTTTGTAGCGGAGCACCAGACTGCAGCCGTCCGGGACATAATGCCGATTAAACGTCCACTCGAATGCAGTCAGTGATGCCACCATCCCCAGCACACCTGCAGCCGCACCCGCCACCCGCCCACGCAACATTCCACTCACCACGTCACTGATTTTCATACCGCACCATCCTGACTTGAAAATTCTCACTGTGCCAGATTCACGTCTGTTTCGATGCCGCCTGTCTGCGTCTGTTCCTGTCCACCAGGCGTTGCCGGCTCGGTTGCAGGTACCGCGTTTTTTCGACCAGCCGATGACTTCGCGGCCGGTTCAGTAAAGGAATCGAGGATCTTCATCATCGGACTGTCAGCCGTATTCACCATCATCCGTCGCCAGGCTGTGCTGAGCTTCTGGTACAGCACGTAGCGAGCGAACGCCTGACCGTCGCCGTCAAACGCCTGCACCGCTTTCTTCCAGCCGGCTGCTTCAGCCTCATTGTCAAACCGTACAACGTCAGCCACAGCCTGACCCCGCGCCTCAATGGCCATAGCCTCATCCAGTGATGCATCCAGCTTCAACTGCGACACGGCCAGTTGCTGATTGGCCAGCGTCAAAGCCACCTGCTGCTCTTCTTCGGCCTTCGTCGTGGATTTCACAACGTCCCGACCGGCAGTAACCAGAGCCTGCTTCTGCTCCACCATCGCCTTCTCGACCGCCAGTTTCTGCTCAGATTCCTGCTGCAGCACCTGCTGCTTGTACTGCAGTTCTTCCTGCTTCGCGATTTCCCGCCGGCGCACCGGTTCAGCGATTTTTTCCGGAGGCCGAATGGTGGTGATCAATGCCTGAATGATCTCAATGCCCAGCGGCTCGCACGCATTTCGCATCTCCTGCTCAAATGCTTTCTGAAAGGCAGAACGGGTTTCACCCTGGATAAACTCACGCCCAGAGGAATTCGACCCCTGCAGACGACAGAAGCTGCGGGCATTCGGCATGATCACCGTCTGCACAATCTCATCATCAATCAATGGACCGTTCTCGGAACGATTGAACAGCACATAAACATCTGCCGCCTTCTCCGGATTCACCCGAAACTCTATGACTCCGTCCAGACTGACCCAAAATCCGTCCTTCGACGGAAATCCCATGTCGTCTTCCTGCCCCAGATTGAATCGCTGACTGCGACAGTCCACGAGGTCGACACGCGTCACGTAGGGATTCAGATAGTGAGTTCCGGGCTCCAGAGTTGTCCTCTGGACGCCTCGCTCTGATGCATCCACAAGCAACCGGTTCGGCTCCTTTGCCAGCGTCGCCGCCAAATTGGTCACGACACCCTTGTAGCCGGCAGGAATCGTGGTCGGTTTGTGCACTTCAACCTTGTACAAAAAAGGATTGACCGGGTAGCGACCGGGATTCAGTACTCCCGGAACGATGCCCTTGGTGACAGCTTCACCCCGCTCATCCACTTTCGCCAGGAATTCACCGTAACCGGGATCCTCACCCGTCAGGCTGATCTTCACTCCCATCTCGCCCGATGCAATCTCCACCTGCGGGACAACCTGCCAGGACCAGACGTACGGATTGCGGAAATAACGTCCCTCCGTCAGCACCTCACGCTGTACGCCCTTGTGCTGGGCCGAAGGAGCAATCTCGTCGGAATTTTTCAGGTCCAGCCCGATCTTGCGGGTCAGCACGGCAATCTGGCCACTGCCCACGTCAACCAGAGTGATCTGCCATGCCACGAGGCCCAGTACCGCCGCGAGCAACAGTCCTGGCAGCTTCAGACCCACCGCAAACCCGCGGCCGCCACCCCCGGAGAATCCGCGACCCGTCCGATTTCCCCGGCTCCCGCCACCGGCACCCGCCCGTCCCGCACCGGAACCCTCCGCCGGCTCATCCTGCACTACCACACGCACCAGATCTGACATACACCCGCTCCCGCTGCCACTGACACCCTGAGGCAGCCGGCGGAAAAAACCGATTCATCTCAGGATGTACCTGAGTCACAGAAACGGTTCCTGGGCAAATCCGATCACAAATTCCGTTGAAAAAACAAATTTCGTCAAAAAACCGGCATTTCCAGCACGCTCCCGGAACGTTTCACACCGCCCGCCCCCTGACAACTGACAACTAAATCATCCCCGCAATCACCTGCCCGGAAACATCTGTCAGACGATAGTCCCGACCCTGAAATCGCCATGTCAACTGCGTGTGATCCACCCCCAGCAAATACAGCAGCGTCGCATTCAGATCATGCACGTGCACCGGATTTCGCACCACGCCGACCGAAAAGTCGTCCGTCTCGCCCCACACCTGACCAGCCCGCACCCCACCACCCGCCAGCCACCCGGAAAAACAGCCTCCGTGGTGGTCCCTTCCGTAATTTTGCGGTTCCAGCATTCCCTGGCTGTAAACCGTTCGACCAAATTCGCCGCACCAGACCACCAGCGTTTCGTCCAGCAGCCCCCGCCGTTCAAGGTCCAGGATCAGTGCAGCCGATGCCCGATCCACATCCCGGCACTGCAGTCGCAGGTCGCTCGGCAGATTGTAGTGCTGGTCCCAGCCCCGATGATACAGCTGCACAAACCGCACGCCCCGTTCCACCAGACGGCGAGCCATCAGGCAGTTGTGGGCAAACGATCCGGGCCGCTCAGACTCCACACCATACAATGCCAGCGTCTCTGCCGTTTCATCTGTCATATCTGTCAGCTCAGGCACCGCAGACTGCATGCGAAACGCCAGCTCGAACTGTGCTGCCCGCGCCGCTGTTTCTGCGTCGCCCTCACGTTTGAGCTGCTGCAGATTCAATTGCCCCAGCAGGTCAAGCTGCCCCCGTCGAACCGTCGGAGAAATTCCCGACGGATTTGACAGATACAACACCGGATCCGCACCGGCACGCAGCGCCGTACCCTGATGATTCGAAGGTAAAAAGCCGCTGCCCCACAGCCGCGCATACAACGGATCCGCCGGCCGAGCCGCACTGCCCCGCGAGATCATCACCACAAAAGCCGGAAGATTCGCACCCTCTGAACCCAGTCCATAACTGGCCCAGGCACCAAATGAGGGACGACCCGGCTGCTGATGACCTGTCTGCATGAATGTTACCGCCGGATCATGATTGATCGCCTCGGTATACAATGATCTCACAATTGCCAGACGGTCAACCACACGCCCCGTCCACGGCAGCAACTCACTCACCCACGCACCACTCTCGCCGCACGCCCGATAACGACTCAAAGGGGCCGCAATCGGGAATGACTTCTGACCGCTGGTCATGCCGGTCAATCGCTGAGTCTTCCGGATCGACTCCGGCAACTCCTCCCCATGCAGCCTGTGCAGACCCGGTTTGTAATCAAACAGCTCCAGCTGCGACGGACCACCGTGCATGAACAGCGAAATCACATGCTTCGCTCGAGGTACCGGATGGGCTGCACCTGATCCGGATCGCACAACATCAGCGAGTCCTGCAGATCCCGGCAGCACCCCGCCCTGCAAGAGTCCCGCCAGAGCTGCCGTCCCCAGCCCCGGTACCGCCTGTCCCAGAAACCGGCGTCGCAGCGTCAGCAGTTCACCGTCCACCTGTGGATGCATGTGCCTCATCTGCGATTCACCGCCTCATCCAGACAGAACAGACTGTGCACGAGGACCGTCCAGGCTGCAGTTTCCGCAGCACCAGACTCCGAAATCCCGGACTCCGCTGTACCACCGGTCGACGCTGCTCCTTCAGTCCGACTGGCCGCCAGCAGGTCTGCGGTTGCCTCGAGGTCCGCGGAATACATTGCCCGCCATTGAGCCAGTTGGCCCATGACCAGCGGAACCTCTTCATCTCTGGTATCCCGAGTCAGCACAATCCGAAACACTCTGCCAATTCGCTCAACATCGCTGCCCTCCAGCAGCACACGCTCAGCAATACTTCGAGCCGCCTGCAGGCTCTCGGGATCGTTCAGCAACTGCAGGGCCTGCAGCGGAGTATTGGTGCGAGCTCGCAGCAGGGTGCATTTTTCCCGAGTCGGACCGTCAAACAGCAGCAGTGCCGGGGGCGGAGCCTGACGTTTCTGAAATGTATACAAACTGCGGCGAAATCGCCCGGTACCGCTGTCGGTCTCCCACGTCGACTCACCGTCATACGAGACTTCTTCCCACAAACCGGGTGGCTGCCAGGGTTTCACACTGGGCCCCCCGATCTGCGTCTGCAGCAGCCCGGACGCACGCAATCGTGAATCCCGCAGCATCTCATGGGACAGCCGAAAACGACCGGCCCTGGACCACCAGCGGTTCTCCGGGTCCCAACTGTCCGCACCGGTGGCTTTCGATCGGCGAATCACCGAGCTCTGCCGGTACGTCTCGGACGTCGCAATCAGCTGCAACAGATGCTTCGTGTCCCAGCCACCATCCCGATATTCACTGGCCAGCCACTCCAGCAGCTCAGGGTGAGTGGGGGGATCGCCCTGAGTCCCGAAGTCGGCCGGAGTCCTGACGAGGCCGGCTCCGAAACACTGCTGCCACAGCCGATTCACTGCAACCCTTGCGGTCAGCTGGCTGGCACCAGTGGTCAGCCACCGCGCAAGCCCCAGGCGATTGGCGGGAAGGTCGGCATGCCAGCCGCCCAGCATCGCCGGAACTCCCGGTTCCACCTGCTCACCCGGTCGCTGATACTCGCCCCGCTCCAGCACGAACGTCGGGCGACGCCCCTCTGCAGCACTCCGCTCAGCCATGACCAGCGTCACCGGTATTTCATCCTGCAACTTTGCCACCGCCGAGCTGGCATTGCGAGCAGCCATACGGGCTCTCCTGACCTCGTCGGAACCCTGTCGGTCGATCCAGTCATCGAGCAGCCAGTCAAGATCAGCCTGTGACCGTTCGGCGACCGGACGTGCAAGTATTCCCCGCAGACGCTCCTGACGAGACCACTCTGCAAGCTGGTCGTCCGTCAGTGCGACCGGCAGCCAGTGAAATTCATCGAGCAGCCCATAAAATCCCAGCCCCTCATCGCGACGACCAATCCGCAGCGGCTCTGCCGTCGATATGGTCCCGGACAGCGTATCCCGCTGAACTTCAAGAGGTATGCGCCGGCCGTTCAGCCAGATTGCCACTCCGCCTGCTCTGCCTGATCCATCATAACGAATCGCCAGATGCTGCCAGCCCGCGTTCAGTGACTTCTCACGTGCAGCGACTTCGATCGCGCTGTCGTTCCAGCGGTGCACCAAATTCACCAGCACGCGTCCCTTCCGCCAGATCACTTCCACACCTCGTCGTTCCCCCGTCGGCTGAATCTTCGACCAGATGCCATTCAGAGACTTTTCCGGCTGCAGCCAGACTGTCGCCGTCCATGGGTCGTCAGGCGTCAGCGAGTCACCAGTGTGTTCCAGATGCTGAGTCCCATCCAGCCTGACAGCCTGCCCCACTATCCCTCGTACAGGCTGCACCTTTGTGCCCATGGACCGGACGCCACCGTCAGTTGCAGCATCCATGGATACCGCGAGGGCACCGGCGACATGCGGCACGGCAGACAGTTCACCGGACGCCGCAATCTGTTGCAGGACCTGCACCCGTGTTGCCTCACGCAGTGGCTCCCAGACTCGCTCTGCCGCCGCTGCAGCCTCCTGCAGCTGCACAAGTTTCTGCTGCTGCTCGGGCGATGGCACAGACAGCACCGGCGGCGCATTCGAGCCGGTCAGCAACCCCCGCTCCGGCACGTTATTGAAAAACGCCGACAACTGATAATACTCACGCTGTGTCAGCGGATCGTACTTGTGATCGTGACAGCGAGCACACCCGGCAGTCAGTCCCAGCCAGACCGACAGCGT
>SXXK01000040.1 GCA_005791255.1 Planctomyces sp. | reverse complement strand
TCGCGTTTCGCGGCGGCAGGGTTTGAGAGTTGAGAGTGGCTGGGGTGCGGTTTGGGGGCACCACGGAGGACACGGAAGACACGGAAGGAAATTGCAGGGGGCGGGGGGTGGTTTGGGTGGGATTGCCCCCTCACCCCCGACCCCTCTCCCCCGATGGGGGCGAGGGGAGGATTTTGTGTTTTTGTCGCGCTGCAAAACGCGCTGGCACCCCTCGCCCCTGGCGGGGGCGGGGGCGGGGTGAACGGCGGTGGGTGTCAGGACAGGATGGCGTCGATGACGTGGCCGTGGTCGATGTCCAGTCGTTTCCTGCCTGGAATTTCAAGCTGCCGTGAATCCAGGCCCAGCTGCTGCAGGATGGTGGCGTGAATGTCGGTGACGTAGTGCCGGTCTTCCACGGCGTGAAATCCAATCTCGTCTGTCGCACCGTGGACCACGCCGCGTTTCAGGCTGCCACCGGCCAGCCAGACGGTAAAGCCGTAGATGTGATGGTCGCGTCCGTCCGAGCCCTGGGATCCGGGTGTACGGCCAAACTCACTGGCGAACAGCACCAGTGTCTGCTGCAGCAGACCGCGGCGTTCAAGGTCTTCCAGCAGTCCTCCAATCGGCTGATCCACTGCCAGTGCGTTGCGGGCATGGTTATCCCGGAGGCCGCCGTGGGCGTCCCAGCTGCCTGCACCGCCGGCGCCATGCTGAATCTGAATAAAACGGACTCCGCGTTCCACCAGCCGCCGTGCTGCCAGCAGCTGCATGCCAAAGTCACGACAGTGCGGCTGATCGAGTCCGTAGAGGGCCTGTGTTGCCGCGGTCTCCTGGGAAAAATCCACGATCTCCGGAATTGACTGCTGCATGCGGAACGCCAGCTCATACGAGGCCACTCGAGCAGCCAGAGCGGGATCCTGCGGATACTGCTGCCCACGCAGTTCATTCAGGCGTCCCAGCAGATCGCGTCCGACTCGCGACGATTCGGCAGACACCTGACGAGCCGGACGGCTGAAGTCCAGCGGGTTCCCCGGATCGACTCGCAGCGGCACCGCATCGTGGGCCGGCCCAAGATAATGCCCGTCCCGTTTGTTCCAGTACTCGCGGTTGCCCATCGAAATGTACTGCGGGAGATTGTCGTTCAGCGAACCCAGTCCGTAGTGCACCCACGCTCCCAGGTTGGGAAAGTCACCGTCGTTCTGGTGTCTGCCGGAATGGAACTGCGTCTGCGCCCCGTGATTGCTGTCGGTTGTCCACATCGAACGCACGACCGCCAGCTGGTCGACATGTCGTGCGGTATGCGGAAACCAGTCACTGACTTCAATCCCGCTTTGGCCATGCCGGCGAAACCCTACCTGCAGCGGATACAGCGTATTTCGCTGATTGCCGTTGCCGTCGGGTACGACGAGGCGTTCGAGCTTCAGTTTTTGCGGATTCTGAGCTTCGGCAAACGGCGTTTCTGCAATGGTCCTGCCGGCATATTTTGTCAGCATGGGTTTCGGGTCGAAACTTTCCATCTGACTGACTCCGCCGTTCATAAACAGCCAGATCACGCTGGTGATCTGCGGCGTGCGATGCGGTCGTCCGTCGGGGGTGGTATGTTCGAGCGTTCTGCCATATCCATCCCGCTGCAGCATGGCAGCCAGTGCGAGGCTGCCAAACCCCAGTCCCGAGTCGGTTAAAAATTGGCGTCTTGCGCGCATGAGTGAGGACCTTTTGAGAGCTAGCGCAGTGTGACAAAGTCGTTGTGGTTGATCAGCACTCGAATAAAGCTGGCACGGGCGTTTTCCGGGGTTCCAGCGGGCAGGCTCTGCCATTCCCTGAGTGCACGGCGACTGGCTTCCAGTTCCTCGGGCCCTGGTTCAATGGCGGTCAGCAGCCGGAAAGCCTCGGTGATGAAGCGAGTTTCGTCGTTGGCCAGACCTGCGGCGACTTTTTCGGCGGTACTGAAGGCCAGTTCGCTGTTGGATAGTGCGAGGGCCTGCTGCGGCACGATGCTTTGCTCACGCCGGTAACAGTCCTTGACGAGGGCTTCATCGAACATGGTCAGAAACAGGTTGCGTTCGTTGTTGGAGTGAAAGAAGTACAGGCTGCGGCGACTGGATGCGGTCTGCTCTGAGATGGGTACCGGCGGCCCGCCCATGGTCAGGTCGAGGGTTCCGGCGAGTGCCAGCAGGCTGTCGCGAATGACCTGGGATTCGAGGCGGATCGGGTTGCGTCGCCAGTACAGTCGATTTTCCGGATCGCGGGCGATTGCTGCATCGGCATCTGCCTGGGAGGAGCTGAGTCGCCAGGCACTGGATGTCACAATCAAGGAGTGCACATGCCGCATGCTCCAGCCGCTGTCCATCAGTTCGCAGGCGAGCCAGTCGAGCAGTTCCGGGTGTTCGGGCGGGGTACCTTTGCGACCAAAATCAAACATTGTGGGGACGAGTGGCTGTCCCATGTGGCGTGTCCAGAGGTGATTGACGGCGACTCGAGCCGTGAGCGGATTGCGGCGATCGGTGATCCAGCGAGCGAGAGCTGAGCGGCGTCCGGTGCTGACGGGCTGGAAGCGAACTTCGGGGTCATCCTTGCCGGAGTTGAAGAAGCGGGTGGGGGTCCAGGCGGCACCTGAGAACTTTGTAAAGCTGTCCTCGGGCCGGACTTCCGCAGCTGCGGCTGCGGTGGCTTTTTCGAGGTTCTGTTGTGCTGCGATGAGTGCCTGCTGAGCGGTTTCTGGTTTTGAGTCGGCGGCCTGCTGCTGCTGTTCGGCAGCAGCCAGTTGTCGGCGTGCCGCAGCCACAGCGAGCTGTCGTTCGGCGCGGACTGCTGCGGCTGAAAGCTGCTGGTCGGCGGGTGAACGAACAGCAGCGGCTCGTGCCCTGACACTTTCCAGTGCAGCCTCGGCGACAACGATATCAGCGGTGGCCAGCTGCAGTGCCGATTCTGCAGCGCGAACTGCGGCCTGCAGTTGTGCGAGCGTGGGCGGGGCCAGCCGGGCCGGGTCGGTGGTGGCCGGGATCATGGCGATTTCCGGATGCAGTTCGTGCAGCTGGAATTCGTGGACATCCACGAGGGCATCAAAGACTGTCAGCTGCAGTGCTCCGGTATGCCTTGCCAATGGTGTTTCGAAGGCGAGGACGGGGGCATTGTCAAGGAAAGCATTCAGCAGTGAGCCGCGAACTTTGAGCTGCAGCAGGTATGTTTGATTGAGGCGGATGGGCAACTGTCGCACAGCAGCACCGCCGGGATACTGCCATTGTCCGGCCTGCAGATGGGCCGCATGAATTTTGGGGCCGGCATCCTGGGCACTGACGTAGACATTCTGTTCGCTGGTGCCTTCAGCAGCGTCCGGAGTGTTTTGCGGCAGGACCGTATCGAATGCGATGCCGACACTGCGATACTGGCTGCCGCCGCGAATGGTGAAGCGAACAGTGGCTTCGAAGTCCTGAGGCACGGGGCCTTTCCAGCGGAGCGCCGAACGGATTTTGCCGTCCTGACGCTGTGACAGGACACCGGGCTGATGGTGCCAGTCTCCGCCGATCAGCTGCCAGCGGGCAGTGTCCAGAGTCTGGAACTGTTCTGCGACCAGCGTGTTGCCGGGCGGGGGCGGAGCGGGGGCCGAGTAGCTTTCGAGTGCTTTGCCGGCGACTGCCAGAGAGTCCGCAGCCTGTTGTCGGGCGGTGGTGGCCTTGTCGAGTGTCTGCCGGGCGGCAGCGACGTAGCTGTCGATGACCCATGGGCGAAGTTCGGGCTGCCAGGCGTCAGCGGGCAATGTCACCGGCTGAATGCTGAGCGGTTCGAAGTTCAGAATGGCGGGAACATCAGGGGTGATGGGGTGTGATTTGTCGGGGTTGCGTTCATCGCCGCGAATGTAGAGCCATGTGGGTTCGTCCGGCAGGCCATCGAAAGCGCGGGGGACACCATCACGAGACAGATCGGTTTGTCCGGGCACCATATCGAGGCGGACGTGGTAAGGCTCAAAGAATGCTCGCAGCCGATAATAGTCCTGCTGCTGCAGCGGATCATATTTGTGATCGTGGCAGCGAGCACAGTTCATGGTGAGACCGAGAAAGCCTTTGCTGACGTGCTCGACGGTTTCTTCCAACCACTGGGGGCGGTTAAACAGCCAGTAGTTTCGGGCGAGGTATCCGGTGGCTCGCAGTTTGCTCAGGTCATTCGGGTGAAGTTCGTCACCGGCCAGCATCAGCCGCACCATTTCATCGTACGGTGTGTCGGCGTTGAGTGATTCGACGATCCAGTCGCGCCAGTGCCAGATGTGTTTCTGGCTGTTGCGAAGCTGATCGCCGAGTCCCCACCAGTCGCTGTAGCGCCAGACATCCATCCAGTGTCGAGCCCAGCGTTCCCCGTGTCGCGGGTCCTGCAGCAGTCTGGTGACGGTGCGTTCGTACCAGTCCGGGCTGGGATCATTTTCGCAGGCGGCGATGTCTGCGAGTGTGGGCGGCAGTCCGAGCAGGTCCATGTGCAGTCGGCGGAGCAGGACGATGCGGGGAGCTTCCGGCTGAGGAGAAATGTCGGCCTGCAGTCGCCGCTGCTGCAGGAAGGCATCGATGGGATTGCGGATTGTCTGGTGCGGTGCGGAGCTGCTGATGGCGGGTACCGGGGGGCGAGTGATGGGCTGGAAGGCCCAGTGGCTGCGTGGGTCGGATTCCGGCTGTTCGTTGTCGGGTGAGAGACCTCCGTCAGCGATCCAGTTTTGCAGCAGGGAAATCTGTGCGGGTGACAGTGGTTCGCCCTCAGGTGGCATGCGGATGGCGGGATCGTTGGCCGTGATTTTGTGGACCAGCAGGCTGGCAGCAGGTTGTCCCGGCTGCAGAGCGGGTCCGCTGTCACCGCCGGAGCGAATCAGGCTGCCGGTATCCAGTCGCAGCCCGGCTTCCTGCTTGAGGGCTCCGTGGCAGGCATAGCAGCGAGATTTGAGGAGGGGTTTGATGTCGTTTTCGTAGTCGGCGGCCGGGCAGGTGCTGTGCAGTAGGCCGAGGGGCAGTGCGGCGATCAGCAGCAGGTGCAGCAGTCTGGGTGTGTGGGTGGTTGGGACTGAGGCAGCCATACGGGGGGGACTCTGAGAGTGGGCGGTGTTCGGTGGGCGGTGGGCGGTTTTCGGTGGGCGAGCCGCGGACGGGAGTCCGCGGGTGTGACTGTGATGGCTGGGGGGACAGTATTGGTAGTGACGCTTTGGGTTGCAGGTTTGTTGTGTTTGTGTGGGGTGTCTGGCCCCCTCACCCCCGCCCCCTCTCCCCCGTTCCGGGGGCGAGGGGAGGATTGGCGGGCACGACAAATTCTA
>SXXK01000344.1 GCA_005791255.1 Planctomyces sp. | reverse complement strand
TCCAGGGTCACTCGCTTCAGGTTCTGCTTCAGAACGCCACCGTCCTTCAGGCCGACCGGTTCGCCACGCAGCTCGACCACGACTTCCACCGTGGCACGACCGGCCGGATCCACACGCCGCAGGTCAACGTGCAGCACCTTCGTGCTGAATACGTCCCACTGCAGTTCCTGCACAACCGCCTTGTCAACAGCGCCGTCCAGTTCGACATCCACCACGGAAGAGCGGGTCGTGACCAGCTTTTCAACGACTTCGCCGCAGATTGATACGGAGGCTCCGGGCTTGCCAAGACCGTAGATGTTCGCAGGAACGCGTCCGGCAGCACGCACAAGACGAGCACCCTTTGAGCCCGGCAACTGACGACGCTCAACCTTCAACAACAGATCTTCCGACATGGAAACAACCCCGAAAAAACCCGAATCAAATTACGCTGAGTCCCCTGAGCGTTACCGATTCAGCCAACCAGAAGAGCACACTGCAAAGCGGTGTGAATCAGCGATGTTCGGCTGTCACGCACAGATTTCCACAGCTTTTGTACTGAATTTTCGTCAAAGCCAATGCGAACACCCGCGAAAGGCAGAACCATCGCTGGTTCTGCTGCGCGGCAGGCGCGCATCAGGGCCCCGAAAGGCGAAACGGCTGAGCATATCGCCGGGGAATTCAAGCTTCAACAGAAGTTCCCGCAGTTTCGGGGAAATCGCAGACGTGGGCATCAAATCCGCCACGCAGGCCTGCAAAACCACCTGAATGGCTGTGGGGGTGTGCGCCTGTGTACTATGCGGCATCCCGGAGCACGTCATCGATGACCTGCCGACGACGCAGACGGCGACGGACACGGGACATCCAGCGGTCGTCATCTTCCGTGGCTTCCCGGAAAAAGGAGCCGGCCAGCAAACGGTAGAAAAACAGCAGCGTAAAGGCTCCGAAGACGGCAGCAAAGAATCCCTTGAAGCTGATCGGGTCAATCGCCGCATCGCGCCAGAAAAACAGTGCGGTGCCACAGCCGATCACGCTGCCGCCGATGCCGATCAGCAGTGTCGAAACGGCACCGCCGGGGTCACGGCCGGGCATAATGGCCTTGGCGGCCAGCCCGGTCAGTGTGCCGAAGCCCACCCACCGCAACAGCTCGTTCACGCTGGATCGCATGATTTCAATCAGTTCGCTCTCAGTCATCTGCCAGGGTCTCCTGCTGCCCGCGGTTCACGCGGTTCCGTGAGTTCTGCCGTTCTTTTATCAGAAAACAGCGGTCGGTCAGCGCGGGCTGGTGCTGCGGAGCGGCAACTTCAGGAGCGAATGAGCGGCGGTGTCGGGAACTGCAGCAGAAACTGCCGCTGTCAGTCCGGCAGATGCTGAAAGCGGGGGACGGACAGTCCGTCGACGGTGACGGATTCCTGAAACATGCTGAGGGGTCGTACCCAGAGTGAGCGGTCGCCGTAGTCGGTGCGGTAGACGACGAGGGGTTCTTCTGTTTCTGAATGCCGGGCGACTCCCAGCACAACGTAATCCCGCCCTTTGTAGTGTCTGTAGCGTCCGGGGACGGGGTGTGCGGAGTGTTTCGGCTGGTCTGACTGATTCACTGGCGGTGTCCCGGCGAACTGGCGGGTGGTGTGTTATTCAAGGAATGGGTCGAATCCGGCCGGCGGCAGAGTCTCGGCACCGGGGCCTGACACCGGGCTGGCCGTAGTCTGATCCGCAGCGGCTTCAGCGGTGGTGAACGGGGTGGTCTCGGCGGCTGAGGGTGCGGGGCTGCGGACGAACTCGGTCAGTGCCGCGGCGGCATTTTCAGCGACTTTTTGCAGAGCGGAGGCCGCTGCTGCTGCGGGTTGGACCGTAGTGGCATCCGGATCCGCGGGGGCAGCGCTGGCGACGCGGAGTTGTCGTGCTTCTTCCAGCAGTGAGTGGGCTTGTTCTTCGAGCGACGCGGTGACCTCTTCAAACACGGGCAGAGTGCTGGTTTGCGGAGGCAGGCCGGAGCGAGGAGTTGCCGGAGTGTCGGATTTGGAATCTCCGAAGATGCGTTTTTCGATGTCTTCCGCCTGCTGGCGGATGAGTGCGGCGGCCGGGCTTTCCGAGGGATTTTCGGGGCGGGCCGGGGTGGCGGGCGCAGCCTGGGGCCGGGTCGGCCTGGCCGTTCCCGTCAGTCCCTGCTGAACATCGGTGTCGGAGAAGCGGGAAGATTTTTCCTGAGGCTGGGCTTTGCGGAACGGGTCTGCCGGTGTTTTTCCGCCGGGCAGTGGTCGCGGGGTGACCGCGGTGAACGGGATGGGCCGTTCGTTGGGATCGGGTGTGGTTTCAACGACGGGTTTCTGCGTGCGGACGAAGGTGTTTTCACTGTTGCGGGTGGAGTTTCGCGGGCGGGTGCGGTCGAGGAATCCGCGGAGTTCGTCGAGCGTGGCGGTGTTTTCGGCCAGTGCGTCGCGGAGTGAGCCGGCCACGGAATCGGCGATCAGTTCACCGGATCCATTGGCCAGGATGGCGCGGGCCAGTTCCGGGCGATCCTGCCAGCGGTCTGCGGGCCAGCCGCGGATATCGGAATACGTCAGTCCGAGCGACTGCTGCGGGGTTCTGGGGAGGACCTTGAAGCCACTGTCTGTCCGCAGTATGTGGAACTGCAGGGAGAAGAACATGGCCGACGCACCGAGTGTGGCGCCGATCAAGAAGGACCTGGTTCTGCTCACGGGAGTTTCCTGATCTCTCGGGGAGGCAGTCTGCGGAAGGATCTGCCTGTTGCGGGGGACGCAGGTCAGCAGACGTGCAGCAAACCTACCACGCGTTTGGGCTGCGACTTTGGGAGAAGTGCGAGGGGGCAGTGGAAAACGCAGAAAAAGAAATTCGGTGGCCCGTTTGTTCTTTGCAGCCGGCACAGGTGTCAGTTCCGGAACGGGTTCTCTGACTGTTGCGGCTGCGAGCGGCTGGCGCAGTGCGGGTTGAGTTTGCGGATTGCGTGGTGGTTGGTTTTGTGTGTTCCGGGCTTTATGCTGACGGTGTGAGTTTGTGGGGGAGTGCTGATTTCGGGGTTTTGGTGTGCCGGGTATGCGGGGTTGTGGGGGAGGGCTGTATGGCTGGCGGGCAGTCGGAGGTCATTGGGCAGTCTCGTGGTGCGTGGTGGGCGTGGTGGATCAGCGTGCTGCTGCTGCTGGCGACGATGCTGAACTACATGGACCGGCAGGCATTGTCGGTGATGTCGACAAGGATTACGGATGAGCTGCGGATAACGAATGAGCAGTATGGTGATCTGGAGTTTGGATTTGGTGTGGCTTTTGCGGCGGGATCGCTGGTGTTTGGTGCGATCGCGGATCGCTGGTCTGTGCGCTGGCTGTATCCGGGTGTGCTGCTGGCGTGGTCGGCGATGGGGGTGCTGACAGCGTGGTGCAGCAGTTTCGAGTCTCTGCTGTGGTGTCGCGTGCTGCTGGGATTTTTTGAGTCGGGTCACTGGCCATGTGCGCTGCGAACGACGAAGACGATTCAGGCGGGCAGTCAGCGGCTGATGGGGAACAGTATTCTGCAGAGTGGGGGAGCACTGGGAGCCATTGTGACTCCGCTGCTGGTGCTGGCGATGGTGGGAGGCAGTGAGCGTGTCGGTGCCTGGCGTTTTCCGTTTCAGGTGATTGGCAGTCTGGGTGTGGTGTGGGGGGTGATCTGGCTGTGTTCGGTGCGTCGTGAGGATCTGCCGGCGGCGAGTGAGTCGGGTGCAGCGGCTGGAGGATCTGCTGAGCACTGGCTGCTGGAATGTTTGTACAGTCGCAGGTTTTGGGCACTGGTTCCGGTGGTGATGGTGTTGAATATTACGTGGCAGTTGATTCGAGCGTGGCTGCCGAAGTTTTTGCAGCAGGGTCGTGGAGCGACGGAGTCGGCGGCGTTGTATTTCAATTCGCTGTATTTTGTGGCGGCGGATGTGGGTTGTCTGGCGGCGGGTGCGGGAGCGTTGTATTTGTCGAGCCGGGGCTTATCGACTCATCGGGCGCGGTTGCGTGTCTTTGGCATCTGTGCGACGTTGACAGCGCTGGCGGTGCTGGCGTCTGTGCTGCCGCTGGGCTGGGCTCTGTACGGGGTGTTATTGCTGGTGGCGGCGGGATCACTGGGTTTGTTTCCCTGTTATTACTCGATGTCACAGGATCTGAGCAGTCGCAACATGGGGAAGGCGGCGGGTGTGTTGAGTGCGGTGGGCTGGCTGACGGCATCACCGCTGCAGAAGGTGTTTGGGTTTGTGGTGGATCGGACGGGGCGTTTTGATGAGGGTCTGGCGATTGTGGGACTGGCTCCGCTGCTGGGATTTGTGTGTCTGCTGGTGATCTGGCGGGAACCGGAGCCTGTTTCTGTTCGGGGCTCCGGAAAGTGATCTCCGTCCTCCGGTGGGCACTTCGTGATCCTGCAGCCGGTCGATATACTGTCGGGCTGTGCCGGAGTGCTGTTGTGTGAGTGTGGCATTGTGTGAGTGTGGCAGTGCCGGCGGGGATTTGGTGGCGTCAGTACGAGGCGGGTTGATGAACAGCAAACGAGCGATGGCCCAGCTGCTGAAGCATCTGACGGGTCTGGGAGTGACGCATCTGCCGAAGGTGGAGGTGCAGGTGCGTCGCGTGGCGGCGGAGGCAGCTCGTGCGGCGGCACCGGCTGAGGTTCCGGCGGCTGCGGGAGCGCGACGTGCGGTGAAGCCGTCTGCGGGCACCGGCGGGGCCGCTGTGGTGCAGCCGCTGCGACGAATACCGGGTCTGGAGGGAGTGGACGGAGCGGGTGGGGTGCGTCGTCCGGGTGCGTTGCCTGAGATTGAGCGAGTGCTGTCAGGTCCGCTGGAGACGGCGGGTCAGCGTCAGGATGCCGCCTGTGCGGTTGCGCAACTGGTGGCGGGCTGTCGTCGTTGTTCGGAGCTGGCGGACCGCAGGACTCAGACGGTCTTTGGTGCGGGCAGTCTGACGGCGGAGATCATGTTCATCGGGGAAGCTCCGGGGCAGGATGAGGACGAGCAGGGGGTGCCGTTTGTGGGGGCAGCGGGTCAGCTGCTGGACAAGATCATCGGGGCCTGTCGGCTGCGGCGTGAGGATCTGTATATCTGCAATGTGCTCCGCTGTCGTCCTCCGGGCAATCGCACACCGACTCCGCAGGAAGCGGCGAACTGCCGGGAATTTCTGGATGCGCAGATTCAGATTGTCCGACCGAAGTACATTGTGTGCTGGGGTGCCGTAGCGGCTCAGAACCTGCTGGGCGTAACAACTCCGATTTCGAAGCTGCGTGGTCGTCTGTTTGAGTATCAGGGGGCCGTGGTGCTGGCGACCTATCATCCGTCGTACCTGCTGCGGACTCCGGCGGCCAAGAAGGATGTCTGGGAGGACATGAAGCTGTTGATGCGGCAGCGGGGAGTGGAGCTGGTGTGAGTGCCGGCGTGTGGCGGGTATCTGGCGGCGGCAGTGTGCGGGTTTGGTGACGGTTGGTGGTGGGGGCGGGAGTTATGGACAGGGCAGGGCGGCGAGACCAGAATCGTGACGGGGCGGTGACAGCGTCGGGTGAGCAGCGTTTGCTGTCTTTGGATGCGCTGCGTGGCTTTGACATGTTCTGGATCATGGGCGGGGATGCTCTGGCCAATGCCGTGCTGGCGGTTTTTCCTGCGCCGTGGGCGGTGCGACTGCGGCAGCAGTTTGAGCATGTGGAGTGGGCGGGTTTTCGATTTTACGATTTGATTTTTCCGTTGTTTCTGTTTCTGGTGGGGTGTGTGATTCCGTATTCGCTGGGGAAGTATCAGTCTCAGCCGAGTGCGGCGGCATTGCGAATTTTGCGGCGGGTGGCACTGCTGGTGCTGCTGGGTTTGATTGCGAACGGGCTGTTGCGTCTGCAGCCGGGCAATCTGCGTTACTGTGGCGTGCTGCAGCGGATTGGGATTTGTTACGGGCTGGCGGCGTTTTTGTATCTGAAATTTCGGGTACGGGGACTGACGCTGACGACGCTGGCAATTCTGCTGGGTTACTGGGCGGTGCTGGCGCTGGTGCCGGCTCCGGGTGGCGTGCCTGGTGACTATTCGAAGGCTGGAAATCTGGCAGGCTGGCTGGATCGGCGTCTGCTGCCCGGGCAGATCCCTGCGCAGTGGTATGGTTTTGGTGACAACGAGGGGCTGCTGTCGACCATTCCGGCGGTGGCCACGGCGTTACTGGGGGTGCTGGCGGGCTTGTGGCTGAAGAGTGGCTGGTCGGGGCTGTTGAAGGTGGCTGGTCTGGCGGTTGCGGGAGTGGTGCTGGTATTTGGCGGTTATGAGTGGGGGCGGTGGTTCCCGATCATCAAGAACATCTGGACCAGTTCCTTTGTGCTGGTGGCGGCTGGTTTCAGTTTGCTGCTGCTGAGTGTGTTTTATTTGTTGATTGATGTGCTGGGACTGCGTCGTCCGGCCTTTTTCTGGTCGGTGATTGGTGTGAATGCGATCACAATTTATATGGTGCCGCGGTTTGTGGATTTTGATCGGATGGCGGGTTTCTTTCTGGGGGGTATTGCGAGGCAGGCGGGAGTTCAGTGG
>SXXK01000343.1 GCA_005791255.1 Planctomyces sp. | reverse complement strand
GTAGCTCGCACTTTCCAGCCCGAGCACTGTGCTGTTGCGTCAGTGCGGTTGGGGAACTCGGCAGGCTGTATTGTCTCACGCGAAGCCGCGAAGCCGCGAAGGGAAACGCAGAGGTCCGGTGTGTGGCAGGCGAGCCGCGGGCGGGAGTCCGCGGGTGCGGGGCGTGGCTGCTGTTCTGGCACGCCGCCGCGGCGGGGAGGGCACGAGCAACAGCAACACAACGCTCGCGTGGGGCAGAGACGGTTTGCTGCGGCAAATCGCACGAGGTGAGATCTGATGTTGAGCGGGTTGCCGGCGGAATTGCTGGAGCGGTCGGGCAGTGTGACTGCGGCATCACTGCGGGGGCAGAATTGAGGGCTGGCTGTTGGGCGGACTTGTTTCCAGCAGCTGTCTGAGCCACGAGAGGGCTTGATTTTCATTCTGAAACGCCCCCTGCCGTTGTGCTGTTTCGCAGGTTTTGAGTATCTGTTTAAACCAGGGTGCGGGCTGGTAACCGAGTTTGATCAGGTGTCTTCCGAGGATCAGCGGGGGCGGTACTTCAGCGGGTGGCTGCGGCGGACTTGTGGCTGCGACTGTGAGCGCAGCAGCAGCGAACTTTTTGACGGCCGGTGGCAGTCCGGCGGGCAGAGGCGGGCGTCCGCCGAGATCTGCTTCGATCAGGCGGATCAGCTGAGTGAGCGGTGCGGGGTGCAGTCGAGCGAGCAGTCGGCGGATGGCTTTGTGGCCGAGTGCGGGGTTGGCGTGTACGAGGTGTTCGGCGACCAGTGGCAGGACGGTGGCGATGTGCTGTGCGGGAGCCTGAATTTTCTGCAGGAACTGTGCGGTCACGGGGACTCCGGCAGCCGGGTGTCCTGGTGCTTTCCAGCGTCCCTGCTCGAAGACAGTTGTGGCGGGTTTGCCGAGGTCGTGGCAGAGTGCGGCCAGCAGCAGTTCTTCCTGCTGTTGCGGATTGAGGCTGTCGCGGCGGCTGATATCTGCGGCCTGATTGCAGACATGCAATGTGTGCACCCAGACATTGCCTTCCGGGTGCCAGTGGGGATCCTGCGGAGTCTCCTCGAGTGCTGCGAGTTCGGGGTGCAGCGCGAGCTGGCCGGAGTGCTGCAGTGAGAGCAGAACGTCGGAGGGGCGTGGTGCAGTTGTCCATCGCTGCCAGAACTGCCACGTCAGCGGATCAGTCATGCGTTTGGTTCCTCGGCCGGCCGGGCGTGTTGCCAGCGGGCGATGATACGGCTGATTTCGTGGAGTGACTGCGTTGCGGCATCGGGGCGTGCGATGATCTGGTCGAGGCAGCCGTAGTGTTCTTCGATGCATTCGAGGAGCAGTTGTCGGATGGCGGGAACATCCGGCTGTTCGGGCAGGCGACTGTGGAGGCAGGCATGCTCGAGCTGTTTCTCTTTTTCGGAGGCCCAGCGGCGAATTTCGGCTTCGGAGATGTCGCCGCGGCGAATGGCTTTGAGGTGTTCGCGATCGCGGCGGAGGTCGAGTTCACCGTGCAGCAGCAGCTGTTCGCATTCGTAAAGCAGTCGCACGACGTGATACGCGAATTTGACATCGAAGCCGTATTGTTCGCGGAGTGCGGCCCGTTTTCCCTGCGGCTGTTTTGACTGCATTTTGTGCAGCTGTGCGTAGGCATAGGCTTTGAATCTGGTCCAGACGCCTTTGTGCAGGAACAGCGTCCGTCGCTCGCGCACCAGACTGCCGACTCGGGTGAGTTTCAGGATGCATTCCTGTGCGGTGAAGAGCGAGTCGATGAGGTTGGGGTTGCATTCCATGCAGAGTGTGAAGTAGCGGGGCAGGCTGTAGATGGTGAAGTCGTATTCGCAGCCTTTGCCGTTTCCGGCGAGTGGATCGCGGACGTGGTGCTGCTGAAAGATTTCGAAGCGTGGCTGAGGTTTACCGAAGCCGGCGATTTCACCGGCGAGGTGCGGGAACAGCTGGTCGCGCGGGGGCATGGCAAAGCCATAGACGTCGCAGTCGGAAGTTTCTGATGCGACGCCGTAGGCGACCGAGCCCATACGTGTTTCGTAGAGCATATTGGCCGGCAGGAAGGCGGGAGGTCGGAGCAGTCCGCGAGCGGTCAGTTGTTCGACAAGTGAGGCCATGGGAAATCCGGTGCCGGGCTGGTGAAACGGCGGTGCCGCAGGAACGTACTTGACGTGAGTAACCAGTTGCAGCTGAGGCTTTATCGCAGGATCTGCCTGACCAAACCAGATCGTTTTCCAGCTGCGAGGTGCGACAGGGGAGACAGAAGCCTGGGGTGA
Organism: Planctomyces sp.; assembly: GCA_005791255.1. Classification (GTDB taxonomy): domain Bacteria; phylum Planctomycetota; class Planctomycetia; order Planctomycetales; family Planctomycetaceae; genus SXXK01. The sequence goes on along the minus strand of SXXK01000343.1, from coordinate 620 downwards.
AACGTAAGGAATTCCAAAATCACGGAGGCAGGTTTGTTGAGGAAATTGTTTTTTTCGGAGGGGGCAGTTGCCGCAGTTCCTGATGCTGCCCGGTTTGGCCGGTGCCTGTGTAAGAAGCTGAAATGATGGTTGCAGGGTGCAGGCGCCTGTCATGATTCGAGCAGACAGTACTCGAGTCAAAGTCATGGCCAATGGTGTTGTCGCAGCCTGCCACGTACGCTGCTACGATCGGAATCAGTTGATTATCCTGCCCGAACATCGACTGGAGGCGTTGAAGCACCATGGCGAGGCGATGGTCATTCAGGGCAGCAGCTTCCGTACGAAAGGCGAGACCCCCGAGTAGTAGTCGCTTCCACGTCATCACTTTGCTCAGACAGCCCTGGCAGCGTCCGTGCGTGCCGTCAGGCATTTGCCGGAGACCCTGCTCGAACACCAACAGCCACCTCTGCGTTTCCCTTCGCGTGCGGCCCACGGCGTGCACGACCCCCTCCCCGCAGCGGCAGTCCGCAGTCAGCCGGTCGCAGAGGGCAGATCTCGGGCTGGAAAGCCCGAGCTACATTCATTCGTGTCCATTCGTGGTTCAACGTCACCCCTGCGTTTCCTTCGCGTCTTCGCGTCTT
>SXXK01000342.1 GCA_005791255.1 Planctomyces sp. | reverse complement strand
CATTCCATGGGGGCGACTCATACGTGGCTGGTCGGACCGTGGGAACCGCGTCTGAAAGCTCTGGCCGGCAACTGCTGTCTGCCGACGTACGCGGCGATGGAGCGTACCGGTCTGATTCACTGTTTTCCGAACTACATCCCGGGCTGGCGTCAGTTCGGGGATCTGCCTGAGATTGTGTCGCTGACTGCGCCGCGAGCCCTGCATTTGAATTTTGGCGCACTGGATTCGGGCAGCCCGCTGGCGGAAGTGCAGGCCGCGATACCGCAGCTGGAACAGGCCTGGACCGCTGCCGGAGCTCCTGAAAACTTCACGTGGTTCATCGAACCGGACACCGACCACGTGCTCAGCGACGAGATGTGGCGCAGGGTGCAGGCTCATTTCCGCCGGCACCTGGGGTGACGGGGCCCGGGGGGGGCATATCGATGAGAAACGGCAGCAGTGATAGTGATCGCCGTTGTACTTTGTCGACGTGCGCTGCCTGCAGGAATCAATTCACAGCCGCACTGAATCCCGGTGACACCATGGAATCGTTGCCGCCGGAGTGCGCGCAGCACAATCGGCCCATCAGCCGGCGATTGTCGGTTTTTTTCTGAGGTCGCACTTCCGCTGTTCATTAAAGGGCGTTATTTAATGCCACCCGGGGTTGTAGTTCGTTTCTCACTGCGGAGGTGTGCCATGAGTCTTCTCTCTTGCTTCCGGTCCCTGCTGGCATTTGCTGCCACCGAAAAAGGACGACGTCGCTCCAGAATCTGGGCGCCTGTGACCAGCAATTCGGCTGAAATCCAGTCGCTGGAACAGCGAATCCTGATGTCCGGAGAAAATGGTGACGGTGAAAACCCGGTTGGTGATGGAGGCACGGGGTTGATCAGCTGCTTCGCAGATAACGCGGGTGGGGCAGATTTCGGCGGCACGGGTGATGCCGGAACAGGTGATGGAGCGACCGGCGGAGGCGGAGCCGGCACCGGTGGCGGTGCGGGTGATGGCTGCGAAGTCAGTATCGAAGCTCTTGATAAACAGATCCTGGAAGGTCCGTATACAAAATCGCGGCTGGACGAAGGCATCCTCCGACTGACTCGCACCGGCAGCACCACTCTGCCGCTCCAGGTAAAAATCGAACTGACAGGCAAGGCCACAGCCCATGTGGACTATCGCGTTGCCGACATGCAGCGTGATTTTCTTGACCAGCCACCAACCGTCGGCGGGGATGTCGCCAGTGCCGTGTTGACCATACCCGCCGGAAAAACCACTCTGGACTTCAAACTGATCGCCAATGCGGATCACCAGTTTGAAACGCCGGAATTCATTCTGGCGACCGTTGTCGCGGGACCGCAGGGTGGATATGCGCCGGCAGATGCTGACGAAGCCGACCTGATGCTCACGGACGCGACCGCGGACATTGATATGTCATTCGGTGCTGCGAATATCAATTGGCTGGATGATGTTCTGGAGGACGAATGGGTTTCAGTCCTGCACAAGAACTCCGACTTCGACGCCGGGCAGTACTCCAGCGACATGAATTTTTATACGGAAAAGGGTGGCCCGCTGGTGTCTGACGAGAACGACGTTGTGCGACTCAGGGTGCAGTCACACATCAGGCCCGAGCATGATCTGGCAGGTCGCTTTGGCGGGATGCAGTTTTCCATTCAGGGCGACTTTTCCTCGATCAGAATCTACCGGATGCAGAAGGGACGAAATGGAGCCCCGGTGCAGTGGATTCGACATGAAGGCTGGAAGCCGTTTGAACTGGCGGAGGGGGAAGTCGTTGAATATCGCGTCGAAGGCCTGAAAGCGGCACTGGACAAGCTGACTGTCCACTGGGATACCGTAGCACAGCCGCGTGAAGGCGACTATTTTGATTCGGTCAACTACATCTGCTGGGATGTGGACCTCGACATTGACAGCAACAACAACAGCGGGTTGAAGGTTCCGGAACGCAGTGACTGGGAGGAGTATCTTGAGGACAACCGCTATGGAATCGGCAAGCTGACCTACCCGACCAGACTCGGGCAGCCAGTTCCCCCGGGGGCGGGACGCGAAAATGGTGTAGGCTTCGTGCCGTTGAGCTACAGCACGGCTCCGACACCTGACGGCACCATGGTTGTGTTTGCTCCTGCCGAGAAATCCGGCAGGTCGGGTATGGTTCGGCTTTGGCGACGAACTGCCAACGACTCGAAGGAGTTGAACATGAACGCCATTGAGAATGGTGGCGATGTGATTACTCCGGGGCGAGCATACCCGCTCAGCCAGCTCGGCTCGTCCGGAGTGGTCTGGATGGAGTCTGTCACGTCGATGAACCGTCACAGCATGAAGGACGGAGTCAAGGAGGCGGCTCCGGTCGACCAGATTGAATTCGGAGTGTTTCTCAGTGCAACTGAACAACGTCCCGCCATGTTTGTGCGCTCGGACATCGTGCAGTATATGGTCAACGAGAATGACGACACATTCTATCCCAACCTGCAGTTCGATCATCGCCAGCGGTACTGGAGCGGCGGAGTGAGCCACACGGGCGTTGTGATGCGTGATGCACTGATCTCTGAGGCGGTGTATGACATGAAAGATCTGCCGCAGTTCGGTCAGCAGAAGTTGAAATGGCAGCAATTGCTACCCATGAACATCGACCCCAATCTCTTTGACTTCTTATTGAAAGGAAAGCTGAATGACAATGGACTCGGTGTGGCTG
>SXXK01000341.1 GCA_005791255.1 Planctomyces sp. | reverse complement strand
GTGCAGGGTCTGCTGCGGAAGGAGACGGACAGTGCATTGACGATTCAGACGATCAACGATGCGGTGGTGGTGCCGAAAGCGGAGATTGAGGAACGCAGTCTGTCGAATACTTCGATGATGCCTGAGCGACAGCTGGATTCGCTGACGAAGGACGAGGTGCGGGATCTGATTGCGTATCTGGCCAGTCCGACTCAGGTGGCTTTCTCGGGCCCCAAAGCTCCGATTGATCCGCAGACGAAGAAGGTGCCGGGTGCTCAGGAAGGCGAGGCATTGAAGATTGTGGAGAAGACCGGTGGGAATGCTGTGAGTCAGCCGATGGGAGGTTTCGCGGCGGATCGCTGGAGCGGCAGTGATCATCTGTGGTGGACGGGAGGCAGGCCGGGTGATCGCCTCGGGCTGGAAGTGCAGGCGGCAGCGGCTGGCCTGTATGACGTGGAGATTGTGCTGACGAAGGCGCGTGATTACGGAGTTGTCCGACTGCAGCTGGATCAGGTGGTGCTGGACCCGCAGCTCGACCTGTACAATACTCCTGAGGTAATTACCACAGGAGTGCTGACATATCGTGGTGTGCAGCTGGCGGAGGGGGCACATCGTCTGAGCGTGGAGATTGTGGGCAGCAATCCGGCGGCCGTGAAGAATCACATGGTTGGTGTGGATTATGTGCGTCTGGTGCCGGCGGAGCCTGCGCCGGCAGTGCGGCCCCAGTAAACCACGGCCTCCGCAGGGACTCACGGCAGCTCGGGCCTGCCTGCCCGAGACGATCCTCGAATAAGACACCATATTTTCCTGCTGAGATCACTGCGGGAGGGCTGGCATTGTGAGCATGGAAAATCGGATTCTGGCTGCGCTGTGTTGCCTTTGTTTCTGCTGTGTTTTTTGTGGTCAGCTGACAGCAGCGGCCGAAGTGGCAGGTCCGCCTGTGACGGCGGGGCTGAAGCTGCGACTGGATGCCGGCGAGACAGCGCGCCTGGCTGCCTGGAAGTCCGATGCGGCGGTCTCGCAGTTGCCCAGCCTGGTCGATGGCAGTGTCAGTTTCGGGCAGAGTGATCGGCTGCAGCAACCGCTGGCGGTGCAGGTCGGTGACGGTTGGGTGCTGAGATTTGATGGTGAGAATGACAATCTGCGGGCTGTGGGAACGGGGCTTTCCGCAGAGTCAGTCACTGTGTTTATTGTGGCTGCGCCGCATTCGAATGCGGGTGATTTTCGAGGATTGCTGGCCGGGAATGCTCCGGACCGGCGGGATTATGAAACGGGTCTGACTGTGGATCTGGGGCCAGGGCCTGGCGGATCTCTGGATCAGCTGAACGTTGAGGGGCAGGGTTTTGGCGGTGCAGCCGATCTGTTGAATTCGCAGCAGCCCTTTGGTCAGGTGCGGGTGTTTGAGGTGGCAGTGGATGCGCTGGCGGGCGAAGTGCGTCTGGTTGTGGACGGACGTGATGAGGGGACAAGGCCGTGTCGGAAGGCGTTGCTGTCGCTGGACGAGCTGACTCTGGGGGCCCGGTTCTACACGAATGGTCCGGGAGCTCAGCAGGTGCGTGGCAGTCTGGCGGGTGATATTGCCGAGGTGCTGCTGTATGATCGGGTGCTGTCAGTTGAGGAGCAGCTGGCGGTGCGAGCGTGGCTGCAGGCGCGGCATGCGAATCTGGCGGCAGCGTTGCCGGCCACCGTGCCGCAGCTGCTGACGATTGGGGAACCGCTGGTACTGGCCGAGAATCCTCCACCCGTGCAGTTGCTGGCTCCGGGATTTGAACTGGCGGAGCTGCCGGTGGTGCTGACCAATGTCAACAACGTGCGTTATCGGCACGACGGTGTGCTGGTGACGCTGGGATACAACGGCGATGTGCATCTGCTGCGGGACACAGACGGCGACGGGCTGGAGGATCAGGCTCAGGTGTTCTACCGCAATGCGGGCAGTCTGCGGGGTCCGATAGGTCTGCTGCCGACTCCGCCACAGTATGCTCATGGAACCGGTGTATTTGTCGCAGCGAAGGGCAAGGTGGTGCTGCTGGCTGACACTGATGGTGACGACCGAGCGGACAAAGAGATTGTGGTGGCGACGGGCTGGCAGGAGATTGCTCAGAATGTCGATGCCACGGGTCTGGCGATGGGGCCCGACGGCAGTTTGTATTTTGGACTGGGGACGGCGAATTTCGCCAACGCCTGGCTGATTGATGAGAGCGGTAAAGCGGCGTATGACATCAACAGTGTGCGTGGAACGGTGCAGCGGGTGTCACCGGATTTCAGTCGTCGAGAGACGATTTGTACGGGCATACGATTTCCGATTGCCTTTGCATTCAATACGCGAGGTGATTTGTTCTGTACGGATCAGGAGGGTGCGACGTGGCTGTCGAACGGTAATCCACTGGACGAGCTTCTGCACATTCGTCTGGATGCGGCTGCGGGGCGTGTGAATCCGACGGGGCGGCAGCATTTTGGTTTTCCACCGCGGCATCCGCGGCACAATCCGGGTGTGATTGATGAGCCATCGACTTTTGATTTTGGTCCGCAGCATCAGTCGACGTGCGGGATGGTGTTCAACGAGCCGGTGAACGGCGGGCCGGTGTTTGGTCCGGTCGCGTGGGGTGGTCAGGCGCTGGTCGCGGGTGAATCACGGGGCAAGATCTGGAGAACGCAGCTTGTCCCCACTGAGGCTGGCTATGTGGCCGCCACGACTTTGATTGCCTGCCTGCAGATGCTGACGGTCGATGTGTGTGTTTCACCCGCGGGTGATCTGCTGGTGGCCTGTCACAGTGGTCCTCCGGACTGGGGTACAGGTCCGACGGGAGTGGGCCGACTGTTTCGTGTGCGATATGCGGGCACTGAGCAGCCGCAGCCGCTGCTGGCATGGCCCGAGGGGCCTCGTGAATTGCGGATTGCCTTTGATCGTCCGGTGGATCCCGGTCTGCTGTCGGGGCTGGCGGAGCGGGTGCGGGTGGAGTACGGGGAGCATGTCCGGGCTGGCGATCGTTTCGAAACTCTGGTGCCCCCGTATGCCGTCGTGCGGGCTCAGCAGCTGAAACCCAGATTTCGTCTGCCGGTGGGATCTGCAGCGTTGTCGGCCGATCGTCGCACGGTGCTGCTGAATACGGAACCGTTGCCGCAGCGTGCGACGTATGCGGTTACGCTGCCGTGGTCTGCAGCCGGTGTTTCCGGTGCAGTTGCAGGTGCCCTGCCGGCACAGCATCCTCAGGTGGATGTGGATCTGCAGCCGCATGGTCTGGAGCTGCGGGTGTCAGACGCCGGTAATTCGCTGGACGTTTCGCGGTGGATTCCGCATCTGGATCTGGCAGTTTCTCGAAAGCTGACGGCCGGTTCACAGTCTCACGACGCGCTGTGGTCGGTGATTGGCGGCGGGGCAGGAATGCGGCTGCGAACGAAGCTGGATCTGCGGAGCATGCTGCGACCGGCGGTGCAGCCTGGAACAACGCTGGACTATGAGTGGCCGGCGGAGACGGCGGTGGTGACTTTCAGGGCCAATCGACCTTTGCAACTTACGGCTGGGGTGGCGGGGCGACTGCTGGAAGTTCAGGGACAGCATGCCGGTGAACACTGGGTAAGTGTGTTTACTGCTCCGGCGGATGTGTCGGAGCTGATTGATCTGCAGATCGACCTTGCGGCTGGCAGCGGTGTACCGCAGTTGACGGCGGTGTGGCATACGAACGAGGATTCGCGGGCTCGTCCATTTCCGCTGCATCGATTTGTGCTGCCGTGGGTTTCTGAGGGAACTGTGGCGGGGGAGATCGATGGTCTGGCGGCGGCAGTGCCGGAGCTGCAGGGCGGCAGCTGGGGACGTGGGCGACGTGTATTTCACAGCGATGCTGCGGGGTGTTATCGCTGTCATGCGATGCAGGGGCGGGGTGCTGCGATCGGGCCGGATCTGGGCAATCTGATTCACCGCGATTATGCTTCGGTGCTGCGTGACCTGCGGAATCCGGGATTTGCCATCAATCCGGATTATGTGGGGCAGACAGTGGTATTGAAGGACGGCAGGGTACTGACTGGTGTGCTGCAGACTCGTGGTGACCGAATGCTGCTGGGGGATGCTCAGGGGCGGCAGACGGAGCTGCGTACCGACGAGATTGAGCAGATGCAGCCGGCAACGACGTCTGTGATGCCTCAGGGGATTGTCGAGAAGCTGAGTGCTGAGGATCTGCGGGACCTGCTGACCTATTTGATGACGCCGGCTCCGCGAATGCCGCTGGATTCCCCATTGCCTGCTCCACCGTTGCGAACGCAGTCCGAGGTTGCAGCGGTGCTGGCGGGCAGTCGCGGTGTGGACGAGCTGCGGCCGCTGCGGCCTTTGCAGATCGTGCTGGTGGACGGTGTGAAGGACCATGGTCCGGGGGAACATGATTATCCGGCATGGCGGACAGCCTGGCAGGAACTTCTGAGTTCGGCGGAGGCTGTGAACGTGCGGGTGGTGCGTGAGTTTCCGGATGACGAGCTGCTGGCGACTGCCGACATTCTGGTGTTCTTTCAGAAGGGCAGTTTCGAAGATCCGCGTCCCGATCGTATGGATGCATTTCTGCAGCGCGGTGGTGGAGCGGTGTATATTCACTGGGCAGTGAACGGGAATGACAAAGTCAGGGATTTTGCGAAGCGGATTGGTATTGCGTCGTGGGGTGGGCGGATTGCGTTCCGGCATGGTCCCCTGACGCTGGATATTCATAATCAGGATCACCCGATTGTCCGCAATTATCAGCGACTGCAGTTGTACGACGAGAGTTACTGGAAGCTGACGGGAGACCCGGGTGATGTGACCTTGCTGGCGACCAGTGTGGAGGACGGCATGGCGACGCCGCAGATGTGGGTGCGTGACCATCAGCCGGGGCGAGTGTTTGTGAGTATTCCGGGCCATTACAGCTGGACTTTTGACGATCCGCTGTTTCGGGTGCTGCTGTTGCGGGGAATTGCCTGGACCGCGAATGAGCCGGTGGATCGATTTAATGAGCTGGTGTTTCCCGGGGCGAGGATGAGCCGTTGAGGGTGTGCGGGCGCATGGGACTGATCTGGCACCCTGCTGGCTTCGCACGGTATCATTGAAGTTGTGTGCTGGCGTGTGAAGGCTGAGCGTGGTTCAGGGGGGGAATGCGGAGCATGTTTCGGGAGCCAGGGAGGGTACCGTGGCTGCTGGTGCTGGCCTGTCTGCTGCTGACGGTGGCGGGTCTGGCGGGGCTGCTGCGTGCTGATGAGTTGTATGGCAGGACTCAGCTGGTGGAGCGACAGCTGATCTGGCTGATGCTGGCCCTGCCGGTGATGTGTCTGGTTGCGTGGATTCCGTGGCGTCTGCTGCGTTTGTGGAGTTATCCGGCGTACGGTGCCAGTCTGCTGCTGCTGCTGGTGACATTGTTTATGCCGCCGATCAACGGTGCGCGTCGGTGGATACCTTTGGGACTGTTTGATTTGCAGGCCAGTGAACCGGCGCGACTGGCATTTATTATGGCGCTGGCGGCGTGGCTGATGCATCGCAGCAGTCAGACGACGGTGCGTGGGCTGCTGATGCCGGCATTGCTGACGCTGTTGCCGATGCTGCTGATCATTCGCGAGCCTGACCTGGATACAGCTCTGTTGTTTGTACCGGTGCTGGGGTGCATGTTGTATGCGGCCGGGACGCGACTGTCGCATCTTTCCGCGGCCGGCCTGCTGGTGCTGATCAGTCTGCCGCTGTTGTGGCAGCAGATGTCGGCTGAGCAGCGGTCGCGGATTGTGTCTGTGATGGTGCAGCAGGACGGCGGCACGGCTCCGACGGGTGACGGGTTTCATCTGCATCAGTCGAAGCAGGTGCTTGCTCTGGGTGGTTTGCAGGGCAGCTGGCTGAGGCCGCAGTCGCTGGTGGATGATCCGGCGGCGTGGCAGCTGCCGGCGTCGAGGACCGATTTCATTTTCGTGATGATCGGCGAACGATTTGGGCTGGCTGGCTGCGGGCTGGTGCTGCTGTTGTACGCGGTGCTGATCTGGTCAGGGTTCGGGATTGCCGCGAGTGCTCAGGAACCGTGGGCGCGTCTGACTGCTGTCGGCATTACAACGCTGATCGGGGTGCAGGTGGTACTGAACACGGCTATGACTGTGGGACTGCTGCCCATCACCGGGACACCTCTGCCGTTGTGCAGTTATGGCGGCAGCAGTCTGTTGTCAACGTACGCTGCGATCGGGCTGCTGGTGAACATTCGCGTGCATGGCACGTGGGAAGCAACAGCGATTCGGTTTGACGCAATTTCAGTCTGAGTTTTCGGATTCGAGATCCTGCAGAAATCGGAGTGCGTCTTCGGGCGAGCAGACCTTGCGTCCTGGCAGTCTTCCTTCGCGGTCGCAGGCTGCCAGCAGATCGAGCGATTCGGCATCGTCGGCCGTTCCCAGTCGTCGGCGGGCGCGAGCGCCGGCCGTTCCATCAAGGACTCGCTGTGCCAGTCCGTGGTTTTCAATCAGCCACAGTACCCGCTCGGACACACGTCCGCGCAGCACGGCCAGTCCGGTATTCACATGATCGCGGGGGTCAATACCTTTGCCGACATCGTGCAGCAGAGCGGCCAACAGCAGGTCCTCGTCCCAGGGGCAGCGTTCGCGTGCCAGCTCAAAGACCTGCAGGCTGTGATAGAGAACATCACCTTCAGGGTGCGAATCCCGATCCTGAACGACCTTTTCAAGGGGCAGCAGGAGTGACAGGAAGTACTGCCAGCGCTGATCGGGTCGAGTCTGATCAGCAGCGTGCAGCCGGCTGTCAGCTGCGACCTGCTGATCGAGTGCCATGCGGATTTCGAGATCTGTGGGCAGGGCTTCCGGTGGCAGGTGGCTGCGCGTGATGGCGCGGGCAGCGGTCCAGCGAGCCTGCGGGTAGGTGCTGCACTGGCGACAGGCCAGCAGTCTGGCTGCCGCGAAGGCAATTTCCTTTCTCAGACGATCGTATTCCATGTGTGAACGAAGTCAGCGGAAAATTCGCTGCTGTGGCACTGCGTCACTGCGGCACTCGGAGCCGGATTTGCCGCATTCGAGCAGTGCTTTGTGGTACAGGGCTTCGCCTGCCGGAGTTGGGTAGACGCCATTGACGCAGGCGCGGCAGAGCGATTCGGCGGGTAGTCCCACACACGACGACAGCGACTCGACGGGCAGGTAGTGCAGGCTGTCGGCTCCGATAAACCGGGCCATCGCCTGTTCTTCTTCAGCAGTGATGACTGAGCCCTGCATGAAGCCGGGTGCAAACAGCTCGCTGACGGTCGACATGTCAATGCCGTAGAAGCAGGGGGCAATGATGGGAGGGCAGGCGATTCGAACGTGGATTTCGCTGGCTTTACCGCGAGCCTTCAGCAGTGCGAGGAGTTCGCGCAGCGTGGTGGCTCGCACAATGGAATCATCCACCAGCAGGACTCGCTTGCCTTCCATGATTTCCGGCAGCGGAGTGTATTTCATCCGCACTTTGTCGGCGCGATTGTTACCTTCGATGAAGGTGCGGCCGATGTAGCGATTGCGGATCAGTCCTTCGAGTGACGGAACCTTCAGTTGAAATGCCATGCTGTCCGCCGCGGCCTTGGCCGTATCGGGCACCGGCACCACGATCACGTCCTCACCGATCGGCAGAGTTTCGCGTTTGGCCAGCTCTTCACCCAGTCGCTTGCGTGACAGGTACACACCGGCGTTGTCGAAGGTGCTGCCGGCATTGGCGAAATAAATCCACTCGAAAAAACAGTGTGCCTTGCGGGGACTGTCAGCGTATTTGTGCACCTGTACGGAGTGTCCGTCCACGACAACCACGTGGCCGGGTTCCACATTGTGAATGCTGTGTTCAGAGAATCCCAGGTGCGTGAGTGCCACGCTTTCGCTGGCGGCTGCGAACAGAGCTCCTTCGTGAGCGTAGCAGAGTGGGCGCATACCCAGAGGATCACGCGAGACAAACATCTGACCGCGAGCATTAAGGAACACGATATTCCATGACCCGTCAACCTTTTTGTGCAGCGTTTGCAGCAGTTGGACGGCAGTGATTTCGGGGTTACCGGACAGCTCGTGCGAAATCAGGTGATGCAGAACTTCAGTATCGGTCTGGCGGGTCAGATGAAAATCGGTGGTCTGCAGGATTTCGTCACGCAGCTCCATGTAATTGGCCAGCTGTCCGTTGAAGGCGAAGCTGAACCATTTGGAGCGGGCGATGTGCTGCCGTTCGAAGGGCTGGGCGTAGCTGGGATCATCCTTGCCACAGGTGGCATAGCGGACGTGCCCGATGGCTGCCTGGCCGGCGTGTTCGGCCATCAGCAGTCGGTAGCGATCTTCGTGATTCATGCTAAACACTTCAGCAACACCGCCGACATCCTTGTGCGTATGCAGCAACTGCAGGCGACTGGAGTTGAAGCTGGTGATGCCGGCAGCCAGCTGCCCGCGATTCTGCATGTCCAGCAGCATGCCGGGCACCAGTCTGGAGGTGCGATTGCGGACGGCCTGCGGATCTTCGCTGGCCGGATCGACAACGGTGCGATCCGGACGTTTCAGTCGCGGGATGAGCGGACTGAGTCCGGCGCTGTTCAGGTGGTACACGGCCGCAACGCCGCACTCGTGCATCAGTTCGTCCATAGCGACGAAATCACTTGCTGAGAAAGGGGTATTTCCTGCTCGCGCGGCGGCGAGGCCTGTGAAGATTCCGCGAATGATACAGGCTGAGGTCACGGGCACCAAACGTCCCGGGCCACTCTATCACTCAATCCTGCAGGATGGGGTGTGGATCGGCGTCACGGTCCCGTCTGCAGGAAAATTCGGTCGAGAATCCCGGTATGTGTGCTGCGGCAGGCAGCCTGAGCCTGGCAGTGGCCGGCAATCAGGAATAGTATTCACAAGTCAGGCCCAACGGGAATTCAGGAC
>SXXK01000340.1 GCA_005791255.1 Planctomyces sp. | reverse complement strand
TTCAGTGATGTCGTCAAAACACGCTCCGACGACAACTTTTTCTACGTGGAATCCAACGGTGTTCCTGATCACGAAATGATGGTCGGGATCACGGCATGGCAGCAGCAGGTCCCACTGCCGCAGAAATACAACGGCGAAAATTCCTGGCGCATTCCGCTGAATCCCGTTCCGGCCAAAGAACCCATGTCAGCAAAGAACAACTTCTTTCGAGGTGCCATCGCGATTGCTGTCAACGGTGTGCCAATCTTCAATCCCATTAAGAACGACGGAAAGACGGATACACTGCTGGCTGGTGAGCTCGATAATTTCGGGGGCCACTGTGGTCGGGCTGACGACTACCATTACCACATTGCACCCGTTCATCTGGAAAAGCAGACGGGAACCGGGAAACCAGTCGGCTGGGCTCTTGATGGCTATGCCATCTTCGGCTACCAGGACCCGGCCGCAAAGGACTTTGCCCCTCTGGATGCCATGAATGGGCACACCGGACCGGATGGCCAGTATCACTATCACGCAACAAAAACATACCCTTATCTGAATGGCGGCTTCCACGGCGAAGTTGTGGAACGAGACGGACAGGTGGATCCGCAGCCGCGTGCTGAATCACCGCGGCCGGCCCTGCCTCCGCTGCGAGGCGCCAAAATTGTTCGCTTCGAACAAAAGCAGCCCGGCAGCTATTTGCTTACCTATGACATCAATGGTCGCTCCGGAACCGTGGGTTACACGATCGCCGCCAGCGGTGCAGTCAGTTTTGAATTTCGTTCACCCGATGGCGAAACGACGAAGGAGGAGTATCAGCCGCGGGCGGGCGGACGTCGGCCCCCCGGTGGTGGTGGTGGTGGCGACCAGAAAGGTGGCGGTGGAAATCGACCGCCCGGTGACAGGCCTCCGGGCGGTGGTGGTGGAGGTCAGCGCCCGCCTCGTGGTCAGGGGGGCAACAGACCGCCTCGCGAAGGTGCTGGCGGCCCGGCAGCTGCAAAACAGCATCCGCAGATTGGTAATATGAAACTGTCCAGCAGCTCCGTCAGCGCGGCCGGTCGACTGTCTGTGGATTGCACCTGTGACGGCAAAAGTCAGTCACCAGCAATTGCCTGGGAAAATGCACCGGAAGGCACAAAGTCCTTCGTGGTCAGCCTGTGGCACACGGCCCCGGATCAGGAAAAGTCGTACTGGCTGCTGTACAATATTCCCGCATCCGTCAAGTCGCTGCCGCAGAACGTGCGAGGTGTCGGGATTGCCGGGCTGAATGATCGGAAGGAACGTGGCTTCGACCCAATGTGCTCGCAGGGCCCCGGGGTCAAGACCTACCACATCACCGTGTATGCACTGTCCGAAGAATTAAAACTGAATCCGGCCAGCACGAATCGTGCCGCAGTCGTCGACGCGGTAAAGAACATCAAACTCGCTGAAACCACTTTTGATTTCCAGTACGAACGGCAGGAACAATGAATCCTTTGAAATCCCTGATTGCAATCGTCCTGCTGGCCTGCCTCGCCTCCTGCGCCGCGGCTGCCGACAAACCCAATATCGTCCTGATTCTGATGGATGACATGGGCGGGCGTGATGTAGGCTTCATGGGCAACAAATTCACAGAAACACCCAACCTCGATCGCCTCGCGGCAGGCGGACTGGTATTCTCCCAGGCCTATGCCAGTGCTCCCAACTGCGCCCCCACTCGCGCCTGCCTCATGTCCGGACAGTACACGCCCCGGCATGGTATCTACACCGTTGTGGATCCGCGGCAGCCGCCCGGATCTCCATGGCAGAAGCTGCTGGCCGCTGACAGTGAATCCGAACTGAACACGGATATCGTCACCATCGCTGAATCACTGCGGGACGGTGGCTATGCCACCGGATTCTTCGGCATGTGGAATCTGGGACGCGGTCGCACTGGCCCGGTGACTCCCGGCGGACAGGGCTTCGAAACTGTCGTCTTTCCGGAAAACATCGGCTTCGGCAAAGATCAGTACTTCGATGATGATGGCAACTATCTCAGTGACCGCCTGACGGATTCCGTCCTGCAGTTCGTGGAAAAAAATCGCAGCGGGCCGTTTTTTGTCTACCTGCCGGATCATGCCGTGCATGCCCCGTATAACCCGAAACCAGATCTGCTGAAAAAGTATCAGCAGAAGCTTGAACAGTCCGGTGATCGTCGTGATAACGCTGAGGCGGCAGCGACTGTGGAAGCTGTGGATCAGAATGTTGGTCGCATCATGGAGGGCCTCAAGTCCATGAATCTGCTCGAAAACACCATCGTGATCTTCACGTCAGACAACGGTGGTACCAACCAGTTCACAGCACCTCTGAAGGGTGCCAAGGGGCAGCTGTACGAAGGGGGGATTCGAGTCCCGCTGGTGGTGTCGTGGCCCGGTCTGAAGAATCCCGGTCGAGTCAGCGATGTGCCTGTCTCCAGCGTTGACTGGTATCCCACACTGCTGGAGCTTGCCGGAATCAAGGCTCCCGTCGGACAGATCCAGGACGGCGTCAGCATCGCTCCCATCTTTCAAGGCGAAACCACCCTGCAGCGGGACCGTCTGTTCTGGCACTTCCCCTGCTACGTCGGTCGCTCGGCTCCCTCCAGCGCGGTTCGCATCGGCAACTTCAAGCTGCTGGAGTTCTTCGAGGACGGTGGCCATGTCGAGTTGTATGACCTGCAGCAGGATCCGAACGAACAACGCGACCTCGCTGCGGCAATGCCCGAGAAACGCGATGAAATGACCCGCATTCTGAAGACCTGGCAGCAGGAAACAAAAGCCGCCATCCCGTCTCGGGACAACCCCGACTTCGATCCGCAGGCCCAAAGAACTCGCGGACCAGGCGGTCCCGCCGGAGGAGCTGGCGGTCAGGGCGGTCAGGGTGGGCCAAAAGGTGGCGGCATGAATAAGGGTGGTGGTGGCCAAAAAGGTGGTGGCCAAAAAGGCGGTGGCGGTGGCGGCCAGAAAGGCGGCGGTGGCCAGGGAGGTCAGAAGGGTGGCCAGCGCGGCGGTGCCGGGCAAAATCCCGATCGCCCTGCAGTCGAACAGACATAGCCGTCACAGATCGTTCAGTTCTGAAACCGCCCCTGCGACCCAAGTTTTTCACCGTCCCCGCAGGTCGACTTCCCAGGGTGCTCCGGCTAATCTGCATCACAGTCCGGATCACTTTGGCTGGAGTCATTGTATGCGCGGTTCAGCTCATGCTTTCGTGGCAATTGGCAGCGTTTTGAGTTTATTCTGCTGCCCTGCCCTGCTGTTTGGTGAAGAAGTGCAAATTGGCAATCGCCTGCTGCGAGTGGCCGAGGGCTACGAAGTCAGTCTCGTTGCCGATGCCACACTGGCGGAACGCCCCATTGCTGTCTCACGCGACGAACGCGGACGGCTGTATGTCACCGATTCCGGTGGCATGTCGGAACGGGCCGAGCAGCAACTGGAGCAGAAACCGCATCGCATTCGTCGCCTCGAGGATACGGATGGTGATGGTGTCTACGACCGCAGCACACTTTTTGCTGATCGCATGATGTTCCCCGAAGGCTGCCTCTGGTACGCCGGGTCTCTCTATGTCGCTGCACCGCCCGAAATCTGGAAACTGACGGACGATAACGATGACGGTGTGGCGGATCGACGCGAAGTCTGGTTCGACGGGAAAACTCTGACCGGCTGCGGAAATGATCTCCACGGTCCCTACCTCGGACTCGACGGGCGACTGTACTGGTGCAAGGGGGCTTTCGCCGAGCAGCAGCACCAGCTGGCTGACGGCAGTCTGCTGAAAACTCAGTCATCCCACATTTTTCGCGCTCACCCCGACGGCACCCACATCGAAACGGTGCTGACCGGAGGTATGGACAATCCCGTGAACGTGGCGTTTCTGCAGAATGGAGAACGATTTCTCAGCTGTACCTTTTTCCAGCTTCCGGAAGCCGGCCGTCGCGACGGCCTGATTCACGCGATTTATGGTGGAGTTTACGGCAAGAAACATTCCTCCATCTACGCACATCCGATGACCGGTGATGTCATGCCAGTGCTCAGCCACCAGGGGGCGGCAGCGCCCTGCGGGCTGATTGCCGGCAGTCAGCAGCTGTTCGGCGGCGGTCACGATCAGCAATTGTTCGCCTGCTACTTTAACCTGCACAAGGTTGTGCAGCACAGATTGATTCCTGATGGACCCACGTATCGCACGGAGGACACGGAATTTCTGGCCTGTGATCATCCGGACTTTCACCCGACGGATGTGTTCGAGGATGCTGACGGCAGTCTGCTGATCGTCGATACGGGCGGCTGGTACAAGGTGTGCTGCCCCACATCACAACTGGCCAAGCCGGATGTGCTGGGAGCCATTTATCGAGTGCGTCGCCGAAATTCGCCGGCTGTCAGCGATGCACTGGGGCTGCAGCTGACGTGGCAGAATCAGTCACCGCAGCAACTGGCTGCCAGGCTGGTTGATGAGCGACTGTTTGTGCAGCGGCGAGCCACGGAACAGCTCCGACTGCTGGCGGAGACCGCCGTGCCTGTCCTGCAGAAGCTGCTGACTGAGCATCCGGTGGCCGCTGTCCGCCGTCGAGCCGTCTGGACGCTTGCCGGTATGACCAGTACCGAATCCGCGGCCACCGCCGCCGCTGTCGCACTTGCTGATTCTGATGCCAGCGTCCGTCAGGCCGCTGCTCACACAATCGGACTGTTCCGCCATCAAAACTCACTGGCTGCACTTCTGAAAATGGCGGCTGGCGATGAGCCAGGCCCTGCACGAGCCGCCCTTGAAGCCGTTGGCCGACTGAAAAACCCGGCAGCCGTGCAGCCCCTGCTGGAACTTGCCGGTGATCTGCCCGCAGGACGCACTGATGCCGCCGGGGCTCCGGCGGAGGCTGCAGCTCGCATTCGTGAACATGCCCTGATCTATGCATTGATCGAGATCGGGCAACCGGATCTGGTTCGGAAAGGGCTGACATCGCGAATTCCGACAGAACAGCGGGCGGCGCTGACGGCACTGGACCAGATGTCCGGCGGAGGATTGCAGACAGTCGATGTCCTGACGCTGCTGGAAAATCCCGGTGAAGCACTGCGATCCACGGCCATCTGGATTATTGGACGCCACCCGGACTGGGGACCGTCACTGCGAACGTATTTTGCTGAAAAACTGAACGCAGCAGAAACCCTGACTGCTGAGCAGCAGACGGTGTTCCGCGGACTGCTGGCCAGACTGGCGTCCGCCGCAGATATTCAGACGCTGCTTCAGGAACAACTGAACCCGGCCACCAGGCCGGCCGCTCGGCGACTTGCGTTGCAGGCTTTGGCTGACACAACACTGACCGCCACCCCCGCTGGCTGGCTCGATGCAGTTGCGGCCCTGCTGCCCCAGGCCTCGGCCGCGGAATTGCCACTGCTGATTGCCGCTGCCGAAAACCTGCCCCAGCCCAAAGATGGGCACACTCCGCTGAAACAGGCTCTGTCGGCAATCGGGGCACAGTCCGAGTTGTCCACGGAGCTGCGCCTGGCTGCGATTGACGCGGCTGGCAACGGACTGCCGCTGTCGGAAACTTCCTTCAGCCTGCTGTGCAGCTCGCTGCAGTCCGACCTGCCTGCTGAGCAGCGAGGTCTGGCGGCTCGTCGACTGGCGTCGGCCAGCCTCACCACGGCACAAATCGACACACTGATCCCCCTGACTCGCAGTGTCGGACCCATGGAGCTGCCCAAACTGCTGCCCGCTTTTGAGCAGCATGCTGACGAAGCTCGCGGTATGCTGCTGCTGTCGGCTCTGGCTGAGTCTCAGGGATTGCGAGGCCTGCGTGCCGACCTGATCCAGACACTGCTGGCAAGGTACCCGGCTGCTGTTCAGTCCGCCGGCCAGACTTTGCGGAAAGAGCTTAATGCCAGCATCGAAGAGCAGACTGCAGTGCTGGAAAAAACTCTGCAGTCGCTGCCTCCCGGAGATCTGCGACGCGGGCATGAAGTGTTTATGAGCCGCAAGGCGGCGTGTAACTCGTGTCACAAACTGGGCTATGGTGGCGGAATGCTGGGGCCGGATCTGACCAGTATCGGAAAAGCCCGCAATCGCCGCGATCTGCTGGAAGCCATCCTCTTTCCCAGTGCCAGTATCGTGCGTGGCTATGAACCCGTCGTCATTGAACTGGAAGACGGTCGAGTGGTCGGGGGCATCATTACGGGAGAATCTGCCGGTGAGATCACCCTCACAGTTGATGCTCAGAAACAGCTGCATCTGGAGCGATCCGCAATCGTGCAGGTCCTGCCGTCGGCTGTCTCCCCGATGCCGAACGGGATTGCTGCGATTCTCAGTCCCCAGGAACTGGCTGATCTGCTGACATTTCTGGAAACCGGCGGACGCTGAAGGCGGACTGCAGCAGACGACCGGCCTTCTGTGACCGATCACTTTGTCAGCAATATCCAGCGAGTGTCCTGTATGAACAGTCCAGTCTCAAGTTTTCCGCTGAGTGATGCCGGTGGCATCCTGGCACCCGTTGTTCCCGGTTCACTGCGTGATACAGGCATTGACCGTGAAGTTTTGCATTCATTGCTGCTGAAGATCTGCTACACGTCGTCTCAGACGACCACAGAAGCGGCCGCAGCTCGCATGCTGCTGCCGATACCGCTGGTTGCTGAAATGCTGGAAGAACTGCGCAAGGATAACCTTGTCGAAATCCTTGGCAGCAGTGGTCCAATTGGTTTCCGCTTTACGCTTTCCCAGAAGGGCCGTGACCGTGCCACCCGGGCCATGGAGGTGTCCGGATACGTTGGGCCGGCCCCGGTCTCGCTGGAAGCCTATGCTGCTTCTGTGGAGTACCAGGCTGCCGCCCGACCTCCCGTTGATCCGGAAAAAATTTCCGAATCTCTCGCAGCACTCACTCTGACCGAAGAAGCCCGCATGCTGGCCGGGCTGGCCGTTACCGGCAATCGCAGCCTGTTTGTCTACGGGCCTGCCGGCAACGGAAAAACCTCCATCTGTCTCAGCCTCCGCAAGGCTCTCACGGAGGGCGTCTGGGTGCCGTACTGCATTGCCATCGAGCAGCAGGTCATTCGCATCTTTGATGCTCAGGTCCACGAAGTCCTTGAGCAGCCTGTCGCCAATCGCAGCGCAGACCAGCGCTGGATTCGAATACGACCTCCACTGGTGGTTGTGGGCGGAGAGCTGCGACTGCAGGATATGGACCTGGCATGGAGTCCGTCACTGCGGTTCTACGAATCGCCCATTCAGCTGAAATCCAACTGCGGAATTCTGCTGATTGACGACTTCGGTCGGCAGCAGGTCAGGCCGGCCGACATGCTGAACCGCTGGATCGTTCCCATGGAATATCACATCGATTATCTCACGCTGCAGACCGGTCAGAAGATCTGTGTGCCCGTCCGAAATCTGCTGATGTTTGCCACCAACCTGAACCCGGAAGACGTCACTGATCCCGCTTTTTTGCGGCGGATGGGCTATCGCCTGAATCTGAAGTCACCCAGTCCGGAACAGTACGCCGCAATTTTTCGCAACTATGCGGCGCGTTGCGGAGTGACGGTGGATGAGCAGTTGCTGCAGTCCATTCTGGACAGGTATCACCGCGAAAATCGCGAGCTGCGGTGCAGCGAACCAAGGGATCTGATTGAACGTATGCGGGATCTGAGTCGTTACTACAGCCGACCACTCGAAATCAATGCGGCCGCCCTGGACATCGCCTGGCGCGGGTTTTTCGGAGCTGGCTGAGGCCTTTTCAGGCCAGCCCAGGCTCCCGAAACTGCCATTTCGCCCGATCATTCGCTGCAACCGCTACAGCTCCCCGAATTTCACAGAAAAAGATTTTGAAAAATAGACTGGCGGTTGACGGGCGGTTTTCAGCCTTAACTCCGCAGACACGCACGAGACTGCGAGTCTGAAACAGAATGATGGTCAGCCGCATGCTGACGTCATCAGCGGGCTGTCGCTCAGAGCTTTGCGACATCCCGGAAGGTACGCGATGTTCTGCTGCGTACCACGCCGAAATGTCCTGCTGTGTTCTTTGTGCGCAGACGTTCTGCGCACTGTGGTATTCCCTGGTTGTTCCGTGTTCAGGAAGCGTTGCTATGTCAAAGTTCATCTCTGCTGTTCGTCGTCTGCTGGTTCGTGAAGAAGGTGCCACGATGGTGGAGTACGGCCTGATGGTCGCTCTCATCGCTGTCGTTGCGGTGGCTGCTGTTGGTACGCTTGGCGGCCGCGTCTCCGATACATTCGAAGGACTCACCTTCTGATTCAGTCAGCAGAAAAGATTGCTGAAACGGACCGGTAAGCCCGGTCAAATCTTCCCAACTTGTGCCGATCAATTTCCAGGAGTTCCTCTGATGTCAAAGTTCATTTCTGCTGTTCGTCGTCTGTTGGTTCGTGAAGAAGGTGCCACGATGGTGGAGTACGGCCTGATGGTCGCGCTGATCGCCATTGTTGCCGTGGCTGCTGTTGGCACGCTCGGTGGCCGCGTCTCCGATACATTTGAAGGACTGACCTTCTGATGTCGGCTCTGCTCGTCGATATCGTTCCCGCGTTAGTGGTCTCGGCAGCGGTGATCATCGGTGCCGTCTCTGATCTTCGCGGTTTTCGGCTGCCCAATCAGCTGACCCTGCCGCTGGTTCTGTCGGGGCTCCTCTGGCATCTGGCCTGCGGTGCTGCTGACGGGGTCACCCGCAGCGTGTGCGGACTGCTGGCTGCCAGCCTGCCCCTTGTGCCGGCATGGTCTGCCGGTGGC
The DNA here is from genome assembly GCA_005791255.1 of Planctomyces sp. Lineage (GTDB taxonomy): Bacteria > Planctomycetota > Planctomycetia > Planctomycetales > Planctomycetaceae > SXXK01. Next base: position 1,510 of record SXXK01000340.1, on the reverse strand, counting down.
ATGGGGGCCGGAGATGTCAAACTGATGGCCGGAATCGGTGCGTGGCTTGGAGCTTTGTTTGCTCTGCAGGTACTGATTCTGGCAGGACTGGCTGGCTGGGCCTTTGCCGGGCTGCGTCGGCTGTCGCAGCCACAGCTCGCCCATAACCCACAGCCCCGATTGCCCGTTGAACAGGCACTGCAGAGTTCAATTCACCGCAGTCGCCTGCTGCCATTCGGGTTGATGATTGCTGCCGGAACGCTGATTCAGTTGCTGCTGATCAGCAATCGGTCTGCTTTTCCAGACACATAGTCCGCTGCCTGCCACAGCGGTCAGATCTCGAGCGGGTTCGGATGCCCGCTGTTGTAGTGCTGCGATCATTTCCAACACGGCTACGGGAAGGTGGTCGCCAACCGGGTCGTCTGCAGACTGGAAACTGCAGACGGCCCGGTTGTTTTTCTTCCCCGCCATTTTTTCGGATTCGCGCTCATGACTGCTTCCCCGGTCGTTGCGCCTTCGCCGGTTTTTCCAACAGACCCGCGGATGGCAGTATTTCAGAATTCAGCCCCCAGCCACCCGAATCCACGGCTGGCCGGAGTCGAAGCGGCCAGTCCGCGACCTGAATCCTCCCCCGCCCCCGCAGCGACCCCGCGTCGCATCGATGACGCCACCCGCTGCGAGCTGCACAGACGGCTCATCGGCAGCCTCGACCTGTCAACTGTCGGTACCCGCTCCGAAACAGAACTGCGTGCCGAAATACGGCTGGCGGCAGAAGAACTCTGCCGACAGTCCAGCCACTTGCTCAGTGCCGCAGATCGCGAGCTGCTCGTCAGCGAAGTGATGGATGAAACCTTCGGACTCGGTCCGCTCGAACAACTGCTGCGGGACCCCTCCATCAGTGACATCCTCATCAACGGACCCAAAACCATCTTCTGCGAACGACGCGGACGACTTGAAAAATCGGATGTGACGTTTGCCAGCGACGATCACCTGCTTCAGATTATTCAGCGGATTGTCAGTCGTGTAGGTCGGCGAGTCGATGCAACCAGTCCGATGGTCGACGCCCGCCTGGCAGATGGCAGTCGCGTTAATGCCATCATCCCGCCACTGGCACTCGATGGCTCACTCGTCTCCATTCGACGCTTCCCGGATCGACCGCTTAAGGCTGACGACCTGATCTCCAAAAAATCTGTCGCCGCGGAAATGATTGAGTTCCTTGCCGGGGCTGTCAAAGCACGACTCAATGTCCTCATCTCCGGAGGCACCGGCTCCGGAAAAACAACACTCCTCAATATGCTGTCCGGCTACATCCCGGACCACGAACGCATCGCCACAATCGAGGATGCTGCTGAACTCAGGCTGCAGCAATCCCATGTCGTGCGAATGGAAACGAGACCGCCCAATGTGGAAGGGCAGGGAGCTGTCACCTGCCGCGATCTCGCACGAAATGCACTGCGAATGCGGCCGGATCGACTGGTGGTGGGTGAGTCCCGCGGTCCCGAAGCCCTCGATATGCTCCAGGCCATGAACA
>SXXK01000339.1 GCA_005791255.1 Planctomyces sp. | reverse complement strand
GTTCCTGATTCGAGTGGATTATCCGTCGCGTGACGAAGAACTGCAGATCGCCAAAACAACCACGTCCGGTCGCATGCCGACGCTGCAGCATGTGCTGGACGGTGCTTTGGTGCAGAAGTTTCAGGAACTGGTGCGGCGAGTACCGGTGCCGCAGAATATTTATGAATTCGCGGTCGATCTGGTCAGACGAACTCGCCCGGCCTCCGCGGATGCTCCGGAATGGATCAAGCCGCTGGTTGCCTGGGGTGCCGGCCCGCGAGCCACGCAGTATCTGATTCTGGGAGCCAGAGCCCGCGCTGCATTGTATGGCAGCTATATGGTGCGGATGGAGGACCTGCTGGCCGTGGCCGAACCCGTTCTGACGCATCGCGTACTGACCACTTTTGCTGCCGAGTCTGAAGGCGCCACCAGCACGACCATCGTACGCCGGCTGGCAGCAGAGCTCAGCCGCGAACGCACATGATCTGCACCGGTGACAGCCTGCTGAGGGAGCTGGAATTTGCACGAATATCTGGAACCGAAAGTCATCGCCAGGCTGCAGGGGCTGGCCCTGGATGCGCGACTGCCGATGATCGGCAGCGTTTCCGGCCGCCACCGCAGTCCCACGCGCGGATCCAGCCTGGAATTCAGCGAGTACCGCAAGTATGTGCCAGGTGATGACACCCGGCGGCTGGACTGGCGCGCGTGGGGCCGCAGTGATCGCTTCTATATCAAGGAATTCGAAGCTGATACCAATCTGCGACTGTGTCTTGTGGTGGACGTCAGCGGGTCGATGAACTTTGGCCCTGGTGGAAATCGGGATGCCGGCACAACTCGCCTTGATTACGCTCGTCGCCTCGGAGGAACTCTGGGCTGCCTTGCGGCAGGGCAGGGTGATGCTGTGGGGCTGTACTGTGCAGGCGACGGTTTTCAAAAGCAGATCCGTCCACGTCGCAGTGCGTCGCACCTGAAACTGGTACTGGACGAGCTGGGATCGCTGAAAGCCGGCGGCCCCACGGGCCTGCCTGCCGCGCTGCACGAAGCCGCTGAACGCATCGCACAGCGAGCCCTCGTGATAGTGATTTCGGACCTGCTGATGGATCCGGCCGAACTAAAACATGCGATTCAGCATTTGCGATTCCGGCGGCACGATGTCGCCGTGTTTCATCTGCTGGAACAGAACGAAATTGACTTTCAGTTTGACCGCCCCATGCGGTTTTTGGATCTTGAGGGAGCCCCGGCGCTGCTGGCGGATCCGGCAATCATGGCGCTGCAGTATCGTGAAGCAGTGCAACGCTGGCTGGCCGAACTCGATCGGCTGTTTCGCGACACAGCCGTGGAATATCACCGAGTCATGCTGCACGAGCATTACGGCGATGTACTCGTACGCTTCCTGCTGGGCCGACAACGCGGCAGATAACAACAAAACGGCCCCGCCGACGACCACGCTGCCTGGCAGAACGGAGCCCCATACCACACGGTCCTCCAGAACACTCCACGCCAACCTGCTTCTCGCACAGAACCACAAAGACACGGGGTTGGCAGAGCGGAGGCGTCAGCGTTCAGGCTTGCCAGTTTTCATTTGATAATCTCCCAATGGCCACCGTTTGCTGGACCAATGCGGCGAATAACGCCTTGCTCACGCAGGCTGCGCAGGTTTTTCTCGATAGCTCGTTCGCTGATTGTCAGCGAGTCGGCCATTTCCTGTGCTGAAATTCGGGGATTACCTTCGATCATTTTCAGGATGGCACTGGCGCTTCGGCCGAACTTTTTCACCGAACTTTTTCCCCGAACTTTTTCCCCGAACTTTTTCCCCGAACTTTTTCCCCGAACTTTTCCCCGAACTTTTTCCCCGAATCCGACTCTGCCGTTCGCTTTACGATGTCTTCAGGAAATGCAAAGGAAATCCACAATCCTGTCGACTCCTGCTCGATCACAGGCTCAGGGAACCTGGCTTCACGGCAAGCGGCAAATATCCGTTCAACGCCACGTCCCCAGGCCTCAATCTCTCCCGCTCAAAAAAAGACGTTGGCAATTACGGGATTGAACGGCAGTGAAGCATGCTTCTGCCTGAGTTTTGCTAAGGTCCATGAGGGCGGAAGCTGGCAGGGATTCCAAATCATCAGCTTATAAGCATACACACTGATCTGCACCGGAGTGCCGGTCGCATCATCCTTGTGAATGATGGCATTCAGGACGGCCTCACGCAAAGCCGCCTCGGGCACCGGAAAGGCTGCGAACAGCGACGTTTGGCACCGGCACACCATCCCAGGTGCGCCCTTGTTTGCTCAGCAGAAACTTGTCGAGATTTTGTTGGGCAGGTCTTCCAGCAGTTCCTGCATCATGCCCTGTTTGACTTGCAGGGCCTTCGCCAAATTCACCTCTAATCCGGATCCCAGCGTACCCCGACAGGGGGAAATCTGAAGAAAGTCGGCAATTTTCGACTTTTTCAGGTGTTTGTTGAGTATCGACAAACGACAAGCACCGGCAAACAGGAGGTCTGGGAACGCAGGGGGCGTGACCAGCAATTCCGCCGGTTTTGATGCCAGCACTCTGCAGGGTTGCTCCTGGGCAAGCACCTTGCCGGGTTCGACGCAGCCTCATTTTGCGTGCGGAGCTCTGATCACATCCGATTGTCTGTCACGGGCTGTGCTGCACAGCAGAGTGGTGGCGCAGCGATTGTGCGGGAAGGGCAGGTCGCAGTCGCCTTCCACGGCCCTGGCGTGTCTCGGTTACCACCTCAACTCGGGTTGGCAGGCGGGGATGGCACGACCCGACTTCAGAGCCGCAGCCACCGTACGCCGGGCCCTGCGAGGTACCGGGGGGGGGTAACTCCACCGCTTGCCGCTGCAGCTTCAGGAGCCGCGTCAGGCAGGCTGATACATCTTTAAAGGGCGAGCTGGATCTCCGGAGAATCCCTGACGGCAATTGTCAGGGCAATAGCGGGGCGCGCATCGGGGTGCAGGCGCGGGTGAATCATGACAGCCCACGCGGACACAAATCGGAAGAGGGTTTTTTCCGCTGCGTGACAAGGCGTCCGGCGACCGGGCTGCCGGGCTGCCGGGCTGCCTCCGTTGGCACAGCGAGTTCCGCCGGCAAAGCTGGATCGAGCTTAAGATGCGATTTTCGGACTCGTGCGGCTTTCACTGCAGCGACCTGCGCTTTGCCAGCCTCGGGCTGCGACCTGTTCGGACAAACTCGCTTCCGAAATCTGGATTTCTGAGGCAGCTGTGCCGCACGGGTGTGTTACCGGAAGTACCCCCGGAGAGGCCTTGCTCCCCAGGGATCCGTCCGAACGGACTTTTTCATCAAGGCACCCGGTTCCGAACTATTACCCCCGCAACCGTTGCTCACGTCAAACGCAACAATCCGGAGCATCAGCAAGCGGTTCGGCGTCGCAAGCGATAAACCACCCCAATCCCGATCAGTCCGCACACAAACATCGCTCCCGGTTCGGGGACAGACGTTAAGCCCGTCGTGGCTCCGAAGGAGATCCCCAGAGACGGAAAGCTGGACGCATTGTTCTGGTACTTGACATTATTACGAAATGTATTCAGCATGGTGAATCCATTCGTGACCTGGTAAAAGTTATTGGTCGTGCCATCCGCATAACCGGTTTTCCGCATCATTCCGATGTTGACGGAGGGTGCGTAGAGGATCAAGGCATAAGCCGTGTTGGACTGCATGGCAAATGCCGAGAGATTCGGCAGTTGTGCGGCCGTCAGGTTCAGGGTGAACGAAGTACTGGTCGTTGTCGGCATCGTAAAGTTCACAGTATCCGCGGCATACGCAGTCGTGCCAGCAGCAGCGGAATACGCCATGATGTTGGTGGTGGAACGCAGGGCAATTGTTAATGCCCCTGCTCCGACCGTCTGACCGCTGGTATTCAGTTGCAGGTTGACCCAGTCTATGCTGAACGGACCGCTGCTCCCTGTCGTAAAAGCGTATCCAAAGTTCTGGGCATAAGTGCCGTTGACCGCGGACCAGTTAGCATTTGAAGTCATGGCCTCCGATGGCGTGACGTACGTCACAATGCCCCCCGAGACAGGACACAGACAAACCATCAGGGCCACGACACTGGCCATCGATCCCACCAACCACGACTTTCCCATGCTTAACACTCCTGCACTGAGCGTCCCAAAAACCACACGGCGAGACACGTCCACTGCAGACGCATTTCCACATGGC
>SXXK01000338.1 GCA_005791255.1 Planctomyces sp. | reverse complement strand
GTCGGTGCCGTCGAGTACGGCGTTGGCGACATGAGTCTCTTCCGCTCGCGTGGGCAGATCGTTGGACTGCATACTGTCCAGCATCTGCGTGGCGGTAATGACGGGGATACGCAGCTGGTTGCAGCGGCGGATAATCAGTTTCTGCAGCACGGGGACGCGACTGATCTCTGCTTCGACTCCGAGGTCCCCGCGGGCCACCATGACGGCGTCGGTGACGGCAAGGATATTATCAAGGTCGTCAATCGCTTCAGTTTTTTCGATCTTGGCTACCACGAGGGGAGTGAATCTTGGTTTCAGGCTTTGGATGAGCTGCTGCAATTCGCGAATGTCGTCTGCGCGACGGACGAAGCTGAGTCCAATGAAGTCAAGGTGCTGCTGCAGGGCCCATTCGAGGTCGTGGCGATCTTTTTCTGTGACGCTGGGAGTGCTGAGCGCGACTCCCGGCAGATTGACTCCCTGACGACTGCGAATTTTTCCGGCCTGAACTACCAGGCACTGTACCCAGCCGGCTGCGGCATCTTTTTCCGTGACCTGCATGGCAACAGTGCCGTCTGCCAGCAGGATACGGTCACCGGGGCGGACATCGTCGATGAGCGGTTCGTAGGTGCAGGTGAGATCGGTTGAGCAGACGGATTCGGTGCCGCGAATGAAGCGGAACAGCGCACCTTCCTGGCACCAGGTTTCTCCGCCGGCAAGCTCACCCAGACGGATTTTGGGGCCGGAGAGATCGCCGAGCAGTCCGACGGGGCGATCCAGTTCAGCGGACACCTGGCGGATTTTTCGCACAAGTTCGGCGAGCCATGCGTGGCTGCCGTGGGCGAAGTTCAGGCGAAAGACGTCGACACCTTCGAGCAACAGCTGTTTCAGGACTTCGGGCGATTCACTGGCCGGGCCGAGTGTGGCCACGATCCGTGTTTTGACCAGTTTCATCAGTCTGCGATCGGAGCCTTCTGCCGCCATGCCAGCCTCTCAGTTGTTCGCGGCCCGGTGCGGGTACCGCTACAGATGTATCGGGATAAATCGCTGCTGTTCGCCGGGTCCCGGATTTTCCGGGGGATCCAGCCATGGGATGGGCCGATTTTCGCGACTGCAGGTCTGCAGCAGTTCGCGGAACCGGCGAGTGAGCAGGAACAGCAGGTCCCGCTCGCTGGTGGCTTCGCCCGAAATTCCTGCCAGATTGGCGACTTTTCCGTGAATTTTTCCAGTTTGTGGATCGCGAGTCAGGATCACGATGCAGTTGAAGACTGGTACAGACCCTGGACCGCCACCGCAGGAGGAATCGGCAAGCTGATTGAGGGGACTGTTCACGGGACGAGCTTTTCGGGAGTGTCGGAAGAATCGTGTTGAGGCAGGGGTGTTGAACAGCATTCCCGCCTGCGGGCATTATGCGTTGCTGCTGTCGAGTCGGCAATCTCGTTCCTGCAAACGATAGATCAGTTGTCAGTTGTCAGTTTGGGGTGTTCAGTTTCGCGAGTTCGCGCGAGGCATGGCCCTGCGGAGTTCCGATGGGTTGGTCAGGGCGGGCGTTTGAGGGTGTCCTGCCCCCTCACCCCCGACCCTTCTCACCCGATGGGGGCGAGTGGAGGATTTTGTGTTTTTGTTGTGAAAAAAACGTACTGGAATCACTGGACCGTGGAGCGGGAGGGTGGAGGCGGGGGACGGCTTGCCATCCGCAGGGGCTGGTCTATACCATCGCAGGAGACTCAGACGTGTTCCGGAGTCACACAGTCATGGCGGGTGGGTGCTGATGTTGCGATTCTGCGACGATTGATATGCAGCAATTTGCCGCACTTTACCAGCAGCTGGACAGCACGACGAAGACGACCGAGCGTCTGGCGGCTCTGGTGCGTTACTTCCGCGAAGCTCCGCCAGAGGATGCGGCGTGGTGTGTGTGGTTTTTGTGCGGTGAGCGTCCGCGGCGTGCCGTGAGTGTGGCGCAGCTGCAGGAGTGGTGTGCAGGTTTGGCCGGCATTCCGGAGTGGTTGTTTGAGATCAGTCGGGAGTTTGTGGGAGATCTGGCAGAAACCATTGCGTTGCTGCTGCCGGCTCCGACTGTGCGCACGGATCAGGGATTGCATTACTGGGTTGTGGATCGTCTGCTGCCACTGGGGGCAAAGTCGCCTGATGAGCGTCGTGAGGCAGTTCTGAATGCGTGGAACAGTCTGGCGGGCACCGAGCGATTTCTGTTCAACAAGCTGCTGACGGGCGGGTTTCGCGTGGGTGTGTCGCGGCGTCTGGTGATCCGCGGCCTGGCAGATTTCTGTGGTTTGCCGGCGGACGTGATCGCGCATCGGCTGATGGGGCACTGGCAGCCGACAGCTGATTTTTTCAGGGGTCTGACGGCAGCGGACACCGGGGATGCTGACGTCAGTCGTCCGTATCCGTTTTGTCTGGCGCATCCCTTGTCGGAGGACGACGCTGCTGAGTTGTCGGGCTTGTCCGGGCTGCAGCACAGGCATACGCGACTGGGAGCGGCTTTGGACTGGATTCTGGAGTGGAAGTGGGACGGGATTCGGGCTCAGGTGATTCGTCGCGGCGGACGCACCTTCATCTGGTCTCGTGGTGAGGAGCTGCTGACGGACAGGTTTCCGGAGCTGGAGCGGGTGTGCAGCGGATTACCGGACGGCACGGTGCTGGATGGTGAGATTACGGCGTGGCAGGGGGACCGGCTGCTGCCCTTTGCTGAACTGCAGAAGCGGATTCATCGCCGCAGTGTGACACCGCGGCTGCTGGCGACGGTCCCGGTGCGTTTTATTGCGTTTGATCTGCTGGAGCAGGCCGGGGTGGACCTGCGTCAGGAGTCCGGGTTATTGCGTCGGGGGCGACTGGAGGAAGTGCTGCGGGGTTGTGCGGGTGCGTGGCCGCAGCTGCAGGTGGCTCCGCGGCTGTCGGCAGGTGACTGGGAGGCCTGTTTGCAGCTGCGGCAAAGCTGTCGCGAGCAGCGGGTGGAAGGGCTGATGCTGAAGCATGTGGATGCGGTGTACGAAACCGGTCGCGTGGTGGGTGCGTGGTGGAAGTGGAAGATCGAGCCGTTTCATTGCGACGCAGTGTTATTGTACGCGCAGCGGGGGCATGGGCGGAGGGCGGGCAAGTATACGGACTTCACATTCGGGGTGCGTTCCGGGGACACACTGGTGCCGTTTGCGAAGGCGTATTCGGGGCTGACGAATGCTGAAATTGAGGAGGTGGATCGCTTTATTCGCGATAACACGCTGGAGCGTTTCGGACCGGTTTCGAGTGTGCGAGCGGAGCTGGTGTTTGAGCTGGCGTTTGAGGGACTGCAGCTGTCACCTCGGCACAAATCGGGGATCGCCGTGCGGTTTCCTCGTATTTCCCGATGGCGTCGCGACAAGACTGTGGCCGACATCGATTCGCTCGAGACTTTGCGGGAACTGATTCGCAGTCGGCAGGTGGCGGACAAAGCAGATGTGTCGGGAATGGAGGAAGCTGCTGGTTCGGCGGAGGATCTGTCGACCGGCTCGGTGGTACCGGCAGCCGGCCCGCGGCGAGGGCGACAGAGGAAGCAGTCGAAGTCTGCGGAGCAGGCCGCCATTGACGAGCCGAAGCTGGGTGGCTTGTTTGCCGGGCTGGACGACTGAAAAAGACCTGTGCTGGCGATTGCCGGCAGGATTCTGCATAATGCGGGCCCGCCTTGACGGCGCTGCTCGCCTTGGGTGTGTTCCTGACGTCATTCTCAGAGGTTCTTGAGGGGTAATGTGATGCTGCGTTTGCTGTCATTTGCGATGTTGCTGGTGGTTTCGTGCTGCGTGCGGGCTCAGGACTTGCCTGCTCAGCCGGAAAACTCCAAAGAGATCTTCAACGGGAAGGATCTGGCGGGGTGGGATGGGGATCCGCGGCTGTGGTCTGTCCGTGATGGAGTGATTCACGGCGAGACGACGGAAGAAAACAAGGCGGACGGCAATACGTTTTTGATCTGGCAGGGTGGACGTACGGGGAATTTCGACCTGCGGCTGTCGTTCCGCTGCAACGCCACCAATAACTCGGGGATTCAGTATCGTTCGAAGCACATCACCGAAGGGAATCCTCGGAATAAGTGGGTGGTGCGAGGTTATCAGCACGAGCTGAGGAATGAACTGGATTTTCCGAATGTATCCGGGTTCATTTATGACGAGGGTGGGAAACGTGGCCGCATCATTCTGGTGGGTGAGCGGGGTACCTGGGAGGCGTCGGGCAAGCAGGCGAAGGCGGAACTGATCGACGGGGACGGCTGGAGGAAGCTGTTTCGTCTGGACGACTGGAACGACGTGGTGATCCGAGCCGAGGGCAATCGGATTCAGCACTGGATGAACGGTCGGCTGATTCTGGATCTGCAGGACAACCATCCTGAGCTGGCGCTGAAGGACGGTGTTCTGGCGCTGCAGCTGCATGCAGGCAAGCCGATGTGGGCGGAGTTTCGCAGCATCCGGATCGCCGAACTGAAGTAGGCCTGGTGACGGCCGCAGAGTCCGGTGCGGAAAGCAAACAGGAGCGGCCAGTCCCGAAGGACTGACCGCTCCTGAGCTTTAAGGGGGACACGGAATTTTCGGCGAATTCACTGCTGACTGCCGGATGGCGGCAGTTCTGCAGTCTGTTGATCGGGAATGCGTACGAAGCACCAGCGGCGTCCGCGGTCACCGGTGACGATGCAGAAGCTGTTTTCCGAAGACGTCCGGGGTTCGGAGTGAATGGTGACTCGTGTTTGACGCCCGGTTTCGTCAACAACCTGCCATGTTCCGGCAGCGAGTCGACTGGGCAGTGGAATGCAGTGATCGGGCTCACTGTTCACAGTCAGTGCTGTCGTTGTGGTTTTGACCGGAGGTACAACCGGAGTCGTGGCGACGGGAGTGCGGCCGGCGTCAGTGGATGCAACAGAGCTCGCCGCCGCTCGGGCGCGAGCAATGCGCTGACGGTCTTTGGCGATGCCTTTCTGATCGGCATCCCAGACGGCCATGAAAATGGCAGCAACGAGGATGATGGCCGACACTCGGACGTTCATGACTGCGATCCTGTCAAACGAACTCAGGGACTCGCCGAAAGTATCGGTTGCGGGTCGGCGGTTTCTGCTGGCAAACCGCGGCGGTACTCGTCCGGAGTTCGAGTGCAGTGCGGGCGGGCACCGTTGGCAGCGACTGCGCCGGCTGGCAGGGTTTTGCGGGCTGTGTTGTTGATGTCGGGGCGTCCGGGTGGACTGGCTGAGCGTCTCAGTTCTGCTGAAACTCGGCGGTCCCACCCGTCAGTGTGAGGGAGTTTGGGAAGCGTGCTGCCAGTTCATCGCTGTGAGTGACACAGAGCAGAGCAGTCTGGTTTTCGGAGGCCATTTCCAGCAGGAGCGAGCCGATTTCGGTGGCGGTAGCGGGGTCGAGGTTGCCTGTGGGTTCATCGGCCAGCAGCAGCGAGGGTTGCTGCAGCAGTGCCCGGCACACGGCGACTCGCTGTCGTTCGCCGCCGGAAAGTTGTCCGGGTCGCTGATGTGTACGGTGAGCCAGCCCGACTCGTTCAATCAGCTGCAGGGCTCGTTCCCGCAGGTTTCCGTTGGCGGCAAAACCGGCGAGTGCGGGGAGGAGGACATTTTCGAGGACGCTGCATTGGGGCAGCAGCTGGTGATCCTGGAAGATGAAGCCGATGTGCTGGTTGCGGAAGGCGGCCAGGTCGCGGGTGGACAATCGCCAGGGGTTTTGGCCGAGGATTTCGAGCGTTCCGGAGGAGGGGCGATCGAGAGTTCCGGCGAGAT
>SXXK01000337.1 GCA_005791255.1 Planctomyces sp. | reverse complement strand
TCAAAACACCCCTCATTCGTGGTTCAAAACACCCCTCATTCGTGGTTCAAAACCACAGCGCGCAAAGAAAAACCTTCGAAGCTTATCGCCTCGAAGGTTCATCTTTGCAGCAAGGTCTCTCAGGCACTTGCTGTATCGTCGGCTCGGTTCTCAGGCGAGCCGCCTGTCTCTCTGAACTTGCCATCGCTTTCTCAAGGCGACAGCCGGGTCTCGGGTTCTCAGGCCGAAACCACTTTTGCTCTCGAAAGACTCTCTATGCAACCACTGTGCCAAAGGCAAAAATCCCGGGCCAGTTTTTCCCGCAATCATTCGGCACACACCGCAAAGTCTTTCGCTGCAGCAGTTTGCAGCCACAAATTTCACGCCGCGGTGACCCAAAATTTCCACGCGACCACAGCCGGCTATCCGATTTTGTAACTTTTACAACGCCACCGGACGCTGGTGCGTTGTAAAAATTACAATCGCAGCAGGATTTACAAGGACCGGGGCCCCGGGCGGACCCCGCCACGCAGCACACCAATCGCAGAATGGGGGTAAAGGAGGTCAGGGGTCAGGGGGTAAAGTTCTCGCCAAACGAAAACCGATACCGAGGTCCCGGAGCCCGGGAGTGAAGAAGCTGCGGAACCACGCAGAGCAGTCGCCTGAGTAGTCGTACCAGGAACCGCCACGCAACACGCGGCTTTTGCCTTGACGTGGCCCCTCAGGATCATCGGCCGGTGATTTGCTGTACCAGTCCTCAGCATACCAGTCGGCACACCACTCCCATACGTTGCCGTGCACATCCTGCAGGCCCCACGCATTAGGCAGTTTCAGCCCCACTGGCTGAGTTGTGCCGCCACTGTTATCTCGAAACCACGCGTACTCAGGCAATTGTTCCTGCTGATCCCCGAAACAAAAGTCGCCGCTGCTGCCAGCCCGGCAGGCATACTCCCACTCAGCTTCCGTGGGCAGTCGACCGCCCGCCCAGCTGCAGTAAGCCACAGCATCGTCCCAGCTGACCCCCACCACCGGCTGCTGCGGCTGATTAAAGCGCCGGTCATCCCAGAGAGCCGGCTTCCGGAAACCAGCATTGGCCTGCAGAAACAACTCGTACTGGGCATTGGTTACAGGTGTCGTGGCCAGCAGGAATGCTCGCGTAATCCGCACCGGATGCTCGGGTGCATTCCCAGCCGTGTACCCTTTTCGGCCCATCTGAAACACACCGGCCGGGATCTGTACAAACGAAATCTGAATCCGGTCATCGTAGGACGAAGCCTGAGACTGCAGGTGGCCCGGCAGTTTCCGATCGGCTCGCAGCAGCAGTTCACAGGCCGCCTGCCGCAGCTGCCGGGCCACCGTGGCAGGCTGTACCCCATGCAGCCCCGCCTCCAGCAATTCAGCAGCAGCATCTGCCAGTGCCGGCAGCTGCCCGCCCCGGTTCTGCAGCATCGTCAGCACCGTTGCCGCACGCTGCGGCTGCTGCAAAGCCTGCTGCACAATCTCCACAAACGGCTCGGCATCCACAAACTTCGCTTCATTCAGGCACTGCTCCAGCAGATCAGGACGCTGCTCCAGACCCGGCTGCTGCAGCAGCGACCGAAAGAAACTGCTGCAGAACGGCCGAGTCGAACGCAGCGACAGCAGCGTCGTCTCTTTCCACCAGTCACTCGCCGCAGCAGACGCAGACACGGCCAGCTGTCCCCCCTGGCCGTTGGCAACGGCAAATTTCGATGCCAGGTATTCCTGAAATGTCAGGTGCAGAAAGCTGAGTTCCCCGTTGGCTTCCCCGGCCAGAATTCCGGTCTCCTCACGCACTCGATCCAGAAACTGCAGACTCGTCAGATTCTGCCGCACGCCGGGCTGCAGCCCGCCCAGGACCTGTTCGGTCTGAGCTGCCAGCTGATCCAGTGACGCTGATGTCCGCTGATCCTCGGAATGCAGCCACCAGGCCAGCTGCTGCAGCACCTCTTCCACAGTTTCCGCATCCAGCGGCTGACGCGGCACACTGCCAGCACCCGCTGCGTACAGCTCTTTCCGCCAGTGCTCCAGCAGCACTTTCACGCAGTGCGCATAGACTTCCGACCGCTGTTTGGGCAGATCCTCGTTGTCATGAAACACCAGGCACAGCACAGTCAGCAGCATCGGATTGCCGGTCAGCTGGCGCATCTTCTGAGTCTGATACTCGGACAAATTAAGCTTCTGCAGCAGCCTGCCGGCTTTGTCAGCAGCCTGCGAGTTTTTGCCGAGTCGTTCATAGACCAAAGTGAACCAGTCGTAAATGAAGCGCTGCTGATCGGTTTCATTGAGTGCCTGGACATGAAATTCGCGAAATCCCGGCCCGAGGGAAATACCGGCTCGGTTGTAGCCGGCAAATCGACAGGTGACCAGAAATCGGTCGTTCTCGCGATCATGCAGGGCCTGAGTGATCCAGCCGGCGATCCGCTGTCTGGCGGCATGATCCACAATTTCATCCAGCCCATCGAGGATCCAGAGGATGGGTATGTTTGTGCTGTCCCAGAGTTCGGTCCCCGGCTGCTGCAGGCCCTCAGGTGCCAGCGGGCGAAACAGTGACTCGGTCAAAAACTGTTTCAAACCGCCGTCAGCGCCGGCGGCTGCTGCGGACAGATCGCGGAATCGCAGCAGCACCGGGCAGATGCCTGCCGGCAGGTTCAGTTCCCTGGGCTGGACGGTCCCGGAGGCCAGTCGCCATGCCAGTTGCCTGGCGGCAGTGGTTTTTCCCGCTCCGGGTTCACCCAGCAGCAGTGCTCCCCGCCATCTTTCACCGTTTGCAGTTTGAAACACAGCATTCACATCGACCGGCAGGCGTTCGCCCTGTTCCTGCAGAGCTCTGTCCCGCCGCAGTTCGCCGGCAATTTCCGTCCACAGGACTCGCAGCGGCACCCAGGCCCGTTCAATGGGCAGCTCAACCTGCAGTCCCTTGCCGAATCCCAGCAGGCTTAACCGGGACGTCTTTTCCGCCAGACTGCAGAGATAACGGTGGACAGCTTCAGGCCAGCTAACCGGTGGCGGTCCCGTCGGCGCAGGTGGCCCGGGTGGCACCGGCAGCCGGTGTGGTACCAGTTTCTGCAGGAAACCGGCGAGGTCCTCAAACGTTTCCCCATACCGAACAGGAAAGATGCGCCCAAACGTCGCCGGCGGCGGTTCCTGACCGCAGTACAGGCGATAGTGACGATGCTCGGCACCAGCAGCCTGCTCAAGGTCGTGCAGCCAGGCGAGGAAGACGCCGAGGTTCGGATCCGTCAGTCCGTCGTCACTGCAGCCAATCAGTACGAGGCTGGAAGTCAGCGCCAGTGACCGCAGGACAGCCTGAGTATTCACATCAATTCCGACCTGCACGTAGCTGCGAATCCCCAGGACCACGGATTCTGGTTCATTCCAGTGACCGTGCAGATGGAGCACCAGCGGTTCGTCCTGTCGACTAAATCGCAGGGTATTGCGTGAATCTTTCCAGCTGATGCCATCACGCTTCAGACTGCGTGACAGAAGATCATCGTAATTTGTGGTAACAACACGACAATTCCAGTCTGCCAGTGCCCGCAATGGTAGCTCGTCGGTAATTGAAAGTCCCTCAAACTGCTGACGCAGCCATGGCGCGAATTCTTGACATTGTCTGAGCTTGTTGTCGACAGCGTCTGCGGCACTTAAAAGTGCTTCCGGGAACTTCTGGGTCAGGTTATTTTGAACCCAGCTGCACCACTCGTCGGTTTCGCCCAGCGATCGCAGGTGCTCTATGCCAGTTTGCACCAGATTTCGCCAGCCCGGCGCGGCACCGCCAGTCACACTTGCCGACAGTCCAGCCCCGGCCACAACAATCACTTTACCGTCTGCAATGTTCTGAAGCAGTTCCGCTTCCAGATCAACACCCGACATATCTCGTTCCCCTGCTGCAGCCAGCCCCCAGCCCCCGCTGCCCGCCCCTGCTTAAAAAACTGTCTCGGCCGGACGTTCGACAAATGCTACCAGCCCGGTCAATTCGCCGCCACGCCCCGCACTCCCTCGACTCATGGTCACTCCCGCTATGTTGCAAAAGGTGAAAAGGAACAAAGGCAAAATGGGGGTAAAGGGGTTCAGGGGTCAGGCCGTAAAGTTCTCGCCAAACGAAAACCGATAATGAGGTCCCGGCTCTCGGGCGCGTCGTAGCTGCGGCACCACGCAGAGCAGCTGCCTGCGTAGTCGTACCAGGAACCGCCACGCAACACGCGGCTGGCTGCGGGATCTCGAATCTTCGACCTGTCGTACACACTTGCCGTCCATTCCCAGACGTTCCCCGCCAGCTCTTCAGCACCACACAGCGCTGCCCCCGCAGGGTAGAGCCCCACCGGCGTCATTGCGCCATTGCGTACCTCCGAATTGCATGACAATGCCTGCCAGTCGGGCCCCCACGGATACCGACGCCCGTCACCACCACGAGCCGCTGCTTCCCACTGCTCCTCCGTCGGCAGAAAATACGCGTATCGCGTGTCCATGGCACTGCACCACCGGCAAAAGGCCTCCGCCTCCCACCAGCTGACTGCCGCGACAGGCTGCGTTGCTCCGCCGAACTGCGGATGGCTCAACCACGCGGGGTCCTGCTCCGGATGCTGCTCTTCCCGCCACGCCCAGCCGGCATCGCTCCAGTACTCACGCTGCAGATATCCGCCCGCCTCCACAAATCGACGATACTGAGCATTCGTCACCGGAAATCGTCCGATCTCAAACGGGTCTGTCAAAGTCCACGGCTGACTGTCCTCCCCGAAGAAATACCGGCCAGCCCGCACCACACACCAGGCCGCAGCATTCTCCAGCCGCAGTTCCGGACGTCGATCTCCCAGCCGCCCCTCCAGCAACGCAATCCGAACCCGCACCGGCTCGCTGCATTCCGTCCGTACCGCCGCCGCGAACAGGTTCGTGAAGGAATCCCGCATTTGCTGCTGCGGCTGCCAGCCCCGATCGAGCAGGTTGCTCACAACATCGCAGGCCACCACCGCCAGCTCCGACCGCCGCCCCAGTGCCGCCAGATCCACGGACTGCACCAGTTGCAGCGCCAGCTCCTCGGCCTTCTCACGCCCGTGCACCGCCACGCGTCGTGCAAACAAAAACTGCAGTGTGTTTCGCCAGTTCGAAACCTGCCCGTACTTACAGAACAACTGCAGCACTTCCTGGCCTTCTGCCTGTTGACCCAAAGCCTCAGCCGCCAGAAACTCCTGAAACGACGCATGTGCGAACTCGGCGGAGTCGTCCGATTTGCTCCGCAGAAGTCCGCTGCGGTTCAACAGATCCTCCAGCGTCTGCACCACAGTCAGCCGATCCTGTTCCTGCATCTGGTTCCTGCCCGCAAAGGCCGACAGTACCTTTTTCAACAGTTCACTGTGCTCTTCAAAGACTGGCGAAGTTCGCGACTCATCAATCCCCAGATGCATCCCGCGAGCAATCGCCACCAGACGCCCTCGCTGATGATCCACCTGGCTGCGCGTATTGGAATACTTCGCATGCAGGGAGGTATTGACGATTCGATCGTAGAGTGCATGCAGGTCCTGTGGCAGCACTTTCCCTTCACCATAAATAATGCAGATGGCCGTCAGCAGCAGCGGATTCGGCACCAGTTCCTGCACTCGCTCCAACTGACGCACCTGCCTCAGCATGGCATCAGCGGTCAGGCACCCTGCTTCAGCAGACTGCTGCATGACGCTGAACCAGCGTCGAGCCAGCAGATCCTGCAGCTCAGCGGGCAGCGGCTGCAATCTTGCCAGACGCAGGCCACAGGCCTGCAGTCGCTGCTGGTATTTTGCCGGTACGCCGTGCGGGCGACTGGTGATCAGCACCCGATTGCCCGACTGCAGCCAGTGCCCGACTGCACCGGGCAAACATTCCAGCAGCACCTGCCTCGGCTCCCAGCGATCGGCCCCCGCACCCCACTCCAGCGACACCTCGTCGACACCGTCCAGCAGCAGCAGCACACGGCCCGCCCGCAGCCATGCCAGCAGCTGCCGGCCCTGCAGACCACGTTCCCCGGCATATCGGTCCAGACACTGCCCCAGCATCTGCTGCAACTGCTCGACGTCCAGTGAATTGCGGCGTTCGGCACACAGCTGATCGTTCAATTCCCGCAGCGGCACCCGCACTGCCAGCAGGTTCGGTCGCAGATCAGCGGACAACTGCTCCCGAAATTCCTCAGGCGTCTCCACAAGCTCCTGCAGCGACAACTCGCACATCATCCGCAAACACAGCCAGCGACAAAACGTGCTTTTGCCCGCCCCCGGATCGCCCTCAACCAGCAGCGAGCCCTGTTGAATGGCTGCCATCAGCAGCTCCCAGTCCGGCTCCTCCGGCGAATCCTCAGAGTCTGCTGCCTGAGTTTTTGTGGCGGTCCGCGATTGAAGTTCTGTTTTCTGCCGTTCCACCAGCGCCGGCACATAAACCTGCCGCAGATGCATCAGCAGCTGCTGCTTCTGTTCCATTCCAAAAGGCAGCACGTCGCGGCAATCACTTTCCAGCCATTGCCCGTACCTGGCGGGAATCAGCGGCAGAGCTGGCATCACAGCGTGCTGGCCGGCACCGGCCGCTTGCCGCAATGCCTCAGACTGCTGCCGAATCTGCTGCAGCAGCTGAAGCAAAGGCTCACCGTGTCCCGCATACCGCACCGGCGTGATCCTGTAGTCGTCCCAGGCTGTAACCTGCCCCTGATCCTGCTCGCACATCAGTACGAAGCGTTCACGAGCATGTCCGCCGAACAGTTGCAGCATTCTCAGCAGGGAATCCATCACATACCGATCACGCAGTCCAAAACCGATAAACAGCAGCGGTGCGCCGGCCCAAATCGACTGCAAGGTGAAGCGAGCACGCTTTGAACTTTCTGAACCGCTTTCACCGGATGAATACAGCTCGGTATACTGTAATTTTGTCAGCACCAGCGTGTCAGAATCATCCACGTGACCATGCAGATGCCAGACCATGGGATTGTCCTGCGGATTCAGGAATTCCTGCATGTTGCCGGACTGACCGCTCAGCACCGCCTGGCTGTTCGGATTCGCCCACTGCAGCACTCGATCATAGTTTGTGGTGATGACTCGCTGCGGCTGCAGAGCCCAGATAGCTTTTGGCAGGGTCAGGTCTCCGACAGGTTCACTGTAACGGAACTGACCAAGCATGATGCGGCGGAATTCGCTGGCACCGAGGATTTCGTATGCCTGCTCTGCAGCCTCCAGCAGTCTGCCCTTTTTCAGAGGTGACCGCACGGCGCCCTTGTCGTCATCATCGGTAATGGCCTCAACCATCTGCTGCAGCAGTTTATCCCAGCTGCAGAAGTGCTGGCTGCTGACATCCATGCTGACGCCGGAACCAACGAAGGGAACGATCTGGCGGCTGGCGACCGCCTGCAGCAGCTGTTGCGGAATTTGCACGGATGCACCTGATGTCGGGGTGTCGGAAGGCTGTTCTGATCAGCCACGGCCAGACGCTAACCGACAGGCCGCAGCGAAGTCAAACGTGACCGATGGGACCTATGGGACTTATGGGGCGTATAAGACTTATGGGTCGCACAGGACTTACAGGTCCCACAAGCCTTATGGGACCTTGACACCCCGGCCCCGGTCAACGCAACAAGGGCTGCCGCAGTGGTCTGCGGCAGCCCTTGCCTGTGGTTGCACAAATTGTGTTCAGCCGGCGGTTCAGCCGGCTTTGCGCAGGCCTTCGGTCATCGGCAGAATGATGGGGCCGGTGCCTTCCCGGGCGGCGGCGTCAATAAAGGCTTCAAAGATCTGCAGGTCCAGGGCGGAGGCGGTTGAACTTTCCGGATGCCACTGCACGCCCAGACAGAACCAGTCCTCTTCAATCGACTCGTAGGCTTCAATCACGCCGTCCGGGCAGGTGGCACTGACGCGGAAGCGGTGGGACAGATTGTTCACGGCCATGTGGTGCGCACTGTTGACTCGCACTTCACCCGGCCCGTAGATGGCGTCCAGGCGAGTGCCCGGGACGATTTCCAGCACGTGCCGCAGATTCTGCTCGACCGGATCACGATGATGCAGGGCGCGCGGCACGTCTTCGGGAATGTGCTGGTACAGAGTTCCGCCGCACAGGACGTTGACCAGCTGCATGCCGCTGCCGATGGCCAGGATCGGCATCTTGCGCTGAATGGCCAGCTCGGCCACGCGACGGTCAAAGTCTTCACGACGTCGCGGCATGACACGCACCGACGGATGCTGATGCTTTTTCTGGCGAGTCGGGTCGAGGTCCAGTGTGCAGCCGGAAAGCACCACGCCACCAACTGTGTCCATCATGCGAAGAATGTCATCATCCTGCTGCACAGGGGCCATCAGGAAGGACAGACCGCCGGCAGCTGACACGCAGTCGTAGTACCCGGTGTTGAACCAGCTCAGGGCTGCCCCGTTGTATCGCTCCGGTCGAAAATCCCCGGTAATGCCCACCATGGGCCTGACAGTGCTCATGAATCAGATTCCTTCCTGCAATTGAACTGCAGCAGCCACATCCCTGGGCTGCCGTTCCGCCGCAGAAATCCCGGGCGATGTCGAATCAGCGAGTGCGGCTGGGAAACCTGAGCCACCTGGGTGGCTGTGTGCGGACATCCAGCGCCGGAGTGCCGGCACATACGGCGGTCAGGGTCCGCCTGAGCAGACCTGAGACGCGGCATTGTGCGGCTGGCGACGGACAGCAGCAGATTCCCTTCTGCACGACTGACCGAAATCGTCCGACCGATATCTGCGGTCGGCACTTCGTCCTAAAGACCCCCTTCAGGACTGCTTCCGCTGCAAACCATCCTGCCGCAGCGGAAGCGGGGCGAACAGTACACCGGCAGAATCTGCCTGTAAACAAGATCCGCCATTTTGTGCCAAATACTTTGTGAGCCACAACATCCAGGGCTGACCGGACTTTTCCGGCACCCTGCCCCGCTGCCGGCTCCGCGCCTTTCCCACATTCCTGGGGACTGTGATGGTGCATCCGGCCAATTTTTGCTGTAGAGTGTGGATTCTGGGTTGCGGACCATGATTTGAGTGCCACGGGCAGCAGCGAGACTGGGCGATGCCGATCAAAGTGCAGTGTACAGAATGCCAGACCAATCTGAGTGTCTCGGATCAGGCAGCGGGCAAGGCGGTCAAGTGTCGGCAGTGTGGAGCCCGGGTGAAGGTACCGGGTGCCGCGGCGGCGGCTTCGGCGGCCGGGTCTGTTCCGGCCAAAAGGCGGGCCCCCGGGAAGGCTCAGGATCCTGACGATCTGTTTGGGGACATCAACCTGAACCAGCTTGAGGACACGAAGAAGAAGGTGTGTCCGGGCTGTGCGAATCCGGTGAAGGACGAGGACATCGAATGTCCGAAGTGTGGCGTGAACATTGGCACGGGGGTGCTCAGTGATCGTCAGCGGATCAAGCGTGAGCGGAAGGGTCCGCCACCAGAGGAGTTTTACCGGGACGTCTGGAGCAATGCGTGGAAGTTCTTTAAGAAGCACTGGACGTATGCGGTGCGGACGGCGTTGATCTGGTCGATGTGCGTCAGCATGGCTCTGACGTGTGCGTATGCGCTGAACTTTTATGTGACCAAGCGTCGGGCGTCTCTGGAAGAGATGGTGCAGAAGGAGCGGGCGAACATCACGATCATCGGCGACCGGCTGTTTATCAAGGTGCCGGAGGGCAAGGGGAACAAGGTTGAGTTTGACGGCAAGTTTTATCAGCGGGATGCCTCGATCTGGGCGCCGCATGTGCAGCCGTGGACCGAGCCGCCTTCGATGTTCTGGATTTTCATGACGGGGGCATTTTCGCTGGGTTTTGGTGGTTGGTTCTGGACGATGGCGACCACGATTACGAACACCACGATGGCGGGTGAAAAGCGGGTGAAGCGGTTCAATTTTGACTTCTTTGCCAACCTGACTCTGGGGATTCGATTCTTTGCGTGGCCGACGGTGCTGATGCTGCCATTTCTGCTGGTGGCGGGTGGAGTGGCGGCGCTGAATCCGCTGGTGGGCGGGATTCTGGCCGCGGTCTTCATGATTTTCCCGGTGCTGGTGCTGCCGACAGCGGTGGTGCACATGGCGCAGAAGTTTTCGTATCGCGCGTGGCTGCTGTTCTGGATGACTCGGGATTTTGGCCGTTCGATCGGTGCATCGCTGTATGTGTTTATGATGATGCTGTTTTTGGTGCTGCTGATTCCTGGGGGAGTGGCTGGTGCAGCGGCGGCGACCTCCGGTCGTCTGGTGCCGTGGCTGCAGTCGCAGGAGCTGGCGGCCACGGACTGGCTCAGTGCCAACGTGATGGCGCTTGAGCTGGGCGGCAACATGCGATTTCTGATGTTTCAGATGCCGCTGGTGTTTTCTTCGTCGTTTGCCTTTTTCTGTGTGCTGTTCGGGCTGATCTCGTGTCAGGTGGTGTTCATGATGCGAGTGATCGGGCTGTACGGATTGTATTTCCGTGCGGACCTGTCGATTGTGAACGAGTTTCCGGATTTCGAGCGTGCGACATTTGGTCCGCGGTATCTGGCATTTCTGGTGGACCTGATCATTATGGCTCTGCTGGCGGGTGTGGGGATGTTTGTTGGCCAGATGTTTGGCTTTTTATTCAGCATGTACGGCTGGTCCTTTGCGGCTCAGGGGGCGTTGATTGCCGGTGGTGTGGCCTCGTTGATTCTGTGGGGAATGTACTTTACTTTGGGCGAATCCGGTTCAGCGCGGGCGACATTGGGCAAGTGGAGTATTGGGATTGTGGTGATGCAGGACGACGGGCTGCCGATCCCGATGCCAATGTCTCGTGATCTGGCACTGAAGCGGGCGGCCAGTGCGTTTTTGTCAGTGCTGACGTTGTTCATTGGGTTTTTGTCGTGTGTCTGGCGTGAGGACCGGAAAGCGATGCATGACGCGATGACAAAAACGAAAGTTGTCTGGCAGCCGGAGACGACCTGAGCCCACCAAAGCTGAGAAATACTGGCAAAAGCACCGTATTTGCGGGGTAATTCCTGACAATTTGTTGCAGTTGGCGATGGAAATCGCCGATCACGCTGGAAATTTGCCCGGTGCCGGAATATGCTGCGAGGTCCCTGTATTTGGGGAATTCGCGTTTCCTTCAGTCTGACCATTTCGAAATTTTTCCACCGCTATGCCCAATTCAGCGTCCGCCGAGAAATCACTTCGCAAAGCCAACGTTCGTCGCGAGCGGAACCGTCAGCAGCGCAGTACGCTGCGAACGACGGTCAAGCGTTTCCGTACTCTGCTGGGAACCAAGCCATCGCAGCAGGAAGCTGACACTCAGTTTTCTCTGGTCGTGAAGGCTCTCGACCAGGCTGCTGCTCGCAAGCTGATTCACAAGAACACAGCATCCCGCGTGAAGTCTCGTCTGGCGGCATTGAAGAAGAAGACCTTCGTCGGCTGATCCGGCCTGACGTGATTCTGGTCTGACTTCGCAGCAGCCCACTGTCGACCCGGCATTCCCTCAGGGAGGCCGGGTTTCGTCGTTTGCACGTGTGTGCTGCGGATGGCATCTGGCTTGCGTTTGCCAGTCGGGGTCGGTGTGTCCGCCACGAATGCCTGTTGCTGCCGGAGTGACGGACACGACCCGCCGCACGAGGCTTGTCTTTGCATACCGCAAGCTGGCCTGAAAACAACAGTCTATTTTGCGAGCTGATTGTGCCGCCCTGGGGTACGGTCGCCCTGCTGTCCCCCGCGGCCGGACAATTCTCGGTGCTTTCATTCGTGCATATTCGTGTCAATTCGTGGTTCAACACGACCCGCTGCGAAGAACCTTCAGGGCAGACCTCGGGTTCGAAAGCCCGAGCTACAAAAATTCGTGCCCATTCGCGTTCATTCGTGGTTCAAAAACACCCGCTGCGAAGACCCTTCTGGGCAGTTCTCGGGCTGGAAAGCCCGAGCTACAGAAATTCGTGCCCATTCGTGTCAATTCGTGGTTCAAAACAACCCGCTGCGAAGACCCTGCAGGGCAG
>SXXK01000336.1 GCA_005791255.1 Planctomyces sp. | reverse complement strand
TTTGAAGTGGTGAGTGTGGAATCGGCAGGTCTGGAATCGTGGACACTGGAGGACGACAGTGAACGCCAGGGTGGGACGCAGGTCGTGCTGACATGGCGTCAGCCGGTGCAGGGCGATCGCATCATACGACTGAACGGCGTGGTGGTGTTCAGTCAGGACGCGGTGACGGCTGACGGTGCTGCAGGATCAGCGGCTGATAATGCGCGGCGGGATGCTGTTCCCACGGTGACATTTCGTGACGTGGCCTCACATTCCGGCCGCCTGATAATTCGGCACGAGGCGGGACTGCGCCTTTCCGCAGAAGTCTCGGGCGGGATTCGAGCGATTTCAGCCGAGGACGCGGGAATCTCCAGCGAGGCGATTGTGTTCGAATTCTGGCAGCAGCAGTACGGACTGCAGATTGGGGTGCGTCCGCGTGATCGTGAAGTGCTGGCGGAGGTGAACGCCGAATTGTCGTTTGCCGACGAGCTGGCTGTGCTGAAGCATTCGCATCTGATTGAAGTCCTGAATCTGCCATTGTTTGAGATTCCATTGCAGTTGCCGGCGGACTGGCAGCTGACAGCGGTCCGTTCGGGAGAAACCGAACTCCGCTGGACGCCGGGAAACACCCCGGGTGCGATTGTCGTGCACCCTTTGCAGCCAATTCAGCCGGGGGCTTTGTGGGAGTTGCGTGTGGAGCTGTCGAGGACGCTGGCCGATCCGGAAGTGGAGCAGCGGCTGCAGATTCCGAGCGTTTTGGCTCCGGCAGTGAGTGTGATTGGCGGAAGCTGGCGTCTGAAGGCGGACGAAGATCTGGTGATTTCACCGCTGCAGCTTTCCGGACTGACTGCCATCAGTGGCACGGGCAATGATCAGGTATTTCGCAGCGAGGGTTCCGGTGTCGCAGGTGAGCTGGCGATTCAGCGGAAGACAGCTCAGCTGGCCAGCCGTTCGGTGCTGCGGACCTGGGCTGATGCGAGGCAGCAGACTGTGGATGCCGAACTGTCAGTGGATGTACTGGCGGGCACAATTCGCAGTCTGGATCTGCGAGTGGCAGAGTCTTTGGGGGAAGCGCTGCGGTTTGAAGTTAAATCCGTGGGAGTGGTCCCCGGCATGGCGACTCAGCGACTGACCGGTCCGGTGCGGATTGTGGAACAGTCGGCGGGGGCCGTGGCCGATGGGCTGCGCAGTTTTCAATTGCGGCTGGACCGTCGATTTGCAGGTTCCCTGACATTGTTTGTCGAAGTGTCCCAGCCTCGAACGAAGAATTCGCCAATTGCCGCACCAGCGATTCGGCTGGCCAATGCTGTGAGGCAGCACGGCGTACTGGTTTTTGAGGCCTTGCCGGAACAGTCACTGCAGGCTCTGCTGACGGCAGAGATTCCCGGGCTTTCGGCTGAGGATGCGGCGGTCGTTGCAGCCCCGCCGGCGGAAAGCAGCCGACGAACGGCTCTGGTGTATCGCTTCGTGCAGCCGGATTACGCGTTTCAGGTTCAGGAAACCACGTATGCCACCAGTGTGGTCCCGAGCGCCGTGTGCCAGTCGATGAATAATGTCTGCGTGCTGAGTGATACCGGGACTGTGCAGCGTCGCTGCAGTATGCGTCTGCAGACCAGCGGTGTGCAGTCGCTGCGGTTTCGTTTGCCAAATGAAGATTCGTACCTGTGGTCAACGGTACTCGATGGAGAACCAGTAGAAGTCCGTCGCGAGGGTGAGGATTATCTGGTGGCATTGCCTGCGGGTGACCAGATGGAGCATGACCTTGAGGTGTTGTTTGAAAGTGCAGCGGATGGTGACGAGTTCCGTCGGCAAACTCAGGTGCCGCTGCAGCTGCTGATGGATGCGGGAACTCAGCGTGCTGTGTCTGTTGATGTGCTGCAGCAGGACTGGGCGGTGCATTACCCGGAAGATTCCCTGATCCTGGGTGTTGAAAGTCCGTACCGTGCGAAGGAGCGGCTGGATCGCTCCGGCTGGCTGTCGACCCTGGGGCAACTGCGACTGCCGACGTGGAGTGACGTGAGCAGCCGGCTTAGTGTTTTTGGTTTGTATTTGCTGCTGTTGTTTGTGGGTACGGTGCTGTGTTTGCGACGTCGGTGGAAATCGCTGATCGGAACCGTGGCAGTGCTGCTGATCGTTTCGCTGCTGTCAATGTCCGGCAGCAACCTCCGGACAGTACGATCCCGCGTACAGATGATGCAGGGCGATGGGGGCTGGAGCGATGTCGCGCCTGATGCTGCCGTTCCGGACTTCATGGCTCCTCAGGCAAATTCGCAGGTGGTCGCTCCCATGGCAAATGAGCCGGTCCCCGCGGACATGTCGGGAATGATGGGTGGCATGGGAGGCATGGGAGGCGGTGGCGGCGGACTTGGGGGCATGAGTCTTCAGGAGCAGTTGCCGGGGTCTCCGATGGGCGGAGCGGAAATGTCTGAAATGACCAGCGGAGACAGTCTGGCCCCGCCTGGGGCACCGCCTGCACCGGTGGGTGGTGGAGGTGGTCCGGGCGGTGGCGGTGGATTCGGCGTTGGTCAGGCTGAGGGCGATGTAGTGCTGCAGAATCGATTTGGTTTCGGGCGCAGTCTGAATGGCAGTTCCGGAAGCGAGAATGCCGTGGACGAGTCTCTGGCTCTGGGTTTTGAACCACAGCAGGATTCCCGATTGAGGCGGTCACTGTCGCGGGGTGCTGAGCCGCAGCTGATGGAAAAATCGAGTCTGCGACTGCGTCGAGGTGGTGCACGACTGTCGGTGCAGGTGGAGCTGGAGATCCCGGATGGATATCGTCGGCAGACATTTTCTTCGGTGGCGGATACTGCTGGTGGCTCGGCGCCGCTGAGCATTGCTGTCCGCAGTCAGCGGCAGTTGACCGGTCTGCGGCTGATGTGTGGTTTGCTGGCGGTCGGCGTGTTGTGGTCGCGTCGGCGTACCGCCATTTTGCGGCAGATCGGGCTTGGCTGTGTTCTGCTGCTGCTGGCTCTGGGGGCAGTACCGTTGCTGTCTGCTGATCAGCAGTGGCTGCCGGATGGCATTGGGCTGGGTGCAGCAGGCGGTCTGGTGCTGCTCGCGGGGCGCGCGCTGATCAGCGGCTGTTGTACGAAATGGTGTCCATTGGATCTGCTGTTCAGCTGTTGTTCATGGAAGCGCGGTGCCATCAGCAGTGTGCTGCTGTTTGTGTGGATTGCAGCTCCCGGCGTTTGGGCACAGCAGGCCGAGCAGTCTTCGGCGGACGGGGATGAACTTGTAATACCGTATGTGCCGGGTGAGCCGCCTTTGCGTGCGGACCAGGTCTTTGTACCGCACGACCAGTTTCTGCGACTGTTTCAGCGGGCGTATCCGGAGCAATTGCCGAGCGTAAAGACAAGTCCGCTGGGATCGCCGGTGGTATCGTCATGGTACAGGACGATGCAGTTGCTCCCGGTGGATGGTACCAAACACGTGTTGCGTTTTGAGGCTCGATACGCAGTGTGGCGGGACGCGGATTCCGCATTGCTGGTCGAATTGCCGCTGGGCAGCGTGGCGATTCGTCGCGCCACGGTGGATGGTGCGGCGGCGCTGGTGAAGCCGCTGCTGCTGAATGTTCAGCCGGGCCAGTTGCCGAATTTTTCCGGCCAGCAGATACCTGCACAGCAGCAGCTGGTGGCGGGCAATGTGGCTGCGCCATCCGACGCGGGATCGGCATACAGCATTCAGGTGGCGGGACGCGGACTGCATGTGGTGGATCTGGAGTTTGACGTTCCGGCGGAGGTGGACGGGGTCGTGGGTCGCTGTGATGTGCCGCTGCGCGGTGCTGCGTCCGGACTGCTGGAATGGACGCTGCCCGGCGATAATCTCGAGGCTAAGGTGAACGGACGGTCGACCGGGTTTCGTCGTGAAGGCCGACTGGTACTTGTGCCAGTGGCTCAGGCATCCACGCTGCGACTGCAGTGGCTGCCGATGACTCAGAAGTCGGATTCCGCGTTGACGCTGCATTCCAATGTCACATCTGTGGTATCACTGCGGGATTCGGGCCTGCAGGTAAGAACATCAGTGGAGGCTTTGTTGCGGCAGGGGGAAATCACAGAGCTGGCGGTGTCCCTGCCGGCCGGATTTTCGATTCAGTCTGTGGGTGGTGATGATGTGGCCGGCTGGTCTGTCGGAACTGTCGATGCTGGTCGCAGTCTGCAGGTTCAGTTCAAGCGTTCGGTCACCGATCGTTCGGTGGTGTGGTTTCAGTTGTTTTCCGCGTTGCCGGAACAGCAGGTTTTGGAGAATTTTCAGGTACCGATTTCGGCGGTCCTGGGTTCGGGGCGTGATACCGGTACGGTTCTGCTGAAGATGGGATCGCAGTTTCAGGTTCGGACCGCCGCACTTTCGGGGGTGACTCAGCTGAATCCTGATGAGGCACCGCAGCCTGAGGGCGAGTCTTTGCCGGGTCGCCCGGCAGCCGCGTGGCGTTACGCGCGACAGCCGGCTCAGGTGTCCGTGCGGATCACTCCGACAGCGGACGAACTGACCGTTGATGCTCTGCACGGCCTGCGTCTTGAGGCACAGCGGATGCTGTGGACGACTCGACTGGGCTTGCTGATCCGGGGCGGCGCACGATCGCGTCTTGACGTACAGATTCCGCCGGGTTATCTGCCACTGGATGTGTCGGCCGATGGCCTGCAGGACTGGTACGTGGTGGAACCGACGGCTGGCAGTGGCGGGCCGCGATTGCTGAATCTGCAACTGAGTGATGCGCGGACCGGGAGGCTGACAGTGGTGCTGCAGGGCCAGCAGCCGCGGCAGCCCGACGGTGCGGCGGCTGTATTGGAGCCACCGGCACTGATCGGGACAGCAACCACTGCATCCGAGCTGGCCGTTTGGCTGGATGCGGCTTCGGAAAGTTCCGGAATTGATGCGGGAAGTGACTGGAATCCGCAGCCGGCTGGTGAGGCAAATGTGCTGTTCCGCGAGGTCACGGAGCAACCGGCATCGCTGCTGTTGCGCAGTTCAGTGCAGCAGCCCAAAGCGGTGACAGTTCGTCTGCGCCCGGCCGTTTCCACTCTGGTGGCAGAATCGGTCACGGTTGCCAGTGTGACGGAAACGTCGCTTGAGCATATGCTGGCGCTGCGCTGGCAGGTCGCGCGTGCGGCAGCAGATCAGTTTGCTGTTGAGCTGCCGGATGTGCTGGCAGGCAGTATGACGTTTGAAGTGCCTGGTCAGCGACGGATTTTGAAGGAGTCGCTGGGCAATGGTCGGACTCGCATCGTGTTTCAACTGCAGCAGCCGGTTTCAGGGCAGCTGTTTGTGCTCGGCACGGCCAGTGCCGCTCTGCCGGCCGATCGACAGATTCGCATGGAGCCACCGACATTTGCAGTACCGGCGAATGCAGCGGCGACACTGTCCGGTCAAAGTCATTTTCGGGTACTGGTGAATCAGTCGCGAGCCCTGCTGCAGCCTCAGGCGGAACAGCCCGAGGATGTGGTGGCGGCCGATCAGATCACTCTGAGAATCCCGCAGCTGCTGCTGGATCAGGCCGTGCTGATCTCCCGATTGCGGGCGGAGAGCAGTCCCTGGCGAATCGTGCAGCCGGAGCGTCAGAAGGTGACGCCGGCAGTTGTCAGCCTCGCGACTCACACCACCGTCATTTCGGAAGACGGCAGCTGGCGCAGTCATCATCAGCTGCAGGTGGCGAATGAAGGTCGCCAGTTTTTGCCGGTGCAGCTTCCGGAAGGGGCCAGACTGCTGTTCTGTCGCGTGAATGATCGGCCCAGTCGGATTGTGCAGCGTCAGGATGGTGCGGTACAGGGGCAGCTGATTCCGCTGCCGCAATCAGCTGAGGCCGCCGCCGGGTTTGTGGTGGAGTTTGCGATTGCCGGACGATTTCCGGATTCAATGACTGCGCTGCGGGAGCAGTGGAGCAGTCGGCAGTTGCAGATACCTGTACCGATATTTCCGGAGTTTCGCGATGACCCGGAAAACGGCATTACGATCAATCGAAATCGCTGGAGTGTGTATGTACCGGAAGCGTGGCATGCTGAGCTACTGAAGAATGCCGATCTTACGAATGTGACTGCGGCGGCCATATCTGAGTATCAGGAGCAGGAGCTGCTGTCCGAGGTGGAGCAGGTCATGTCTGCAGCCGGGCGGTATTCCGGTTTGGCATCCAGCGGCAAAGTCTCAAACGTGGATGCCTGGCTTCAGCAGCAGGCGGTGCAGCAGGGGCAGCAGCGTCTGGAGCGTCTGCGTGGCCGAGGCATGGCTGGTGGTCAGCAACTGGAAGAAGCTGCGCAGAAGCTCAGTGAGCTGGCTCGGGAATATGCGGGCGAAGGTTTGAATGACGGCAACGATTTCCTGCTGGGAAAGGACCTGCAGCTCAATTCCTGGAACGAACAGAATCGGATGCAGTTCTTTTTTGACAACGGGATTCAAGCGGAAGGCCGGGCTCTGGGTGAAGGACAGCAGCAGGATGCAGCACCGGCGAAGTCGTCAGGGGGGCAGCAGTCACCAACGTTTCGCTTCATGACACCGCCACCAGAACCACCCAAACCACAGTCAAAGGCCGAATCGCTCGAACGCAGAAAGATGGCCGGCAAAGAAGCAAAGGCAGACGGGCTGGCCGAGCTGGGAGATTTTGAAAAGGCGGCGTCAGACCGCCCGGGCAGTGGTGAAAACAGTGAGAGTCGACTTAGTGGTGCACTGGGGTTGGCCAAGGGCGGTCGCGGGCAGTCACAACTTCGTCAAAATGCGCTGGGATTGGACGTGAAGCGACTGGAGAGCCTTGCGGCCGAACAGGACAAATCACGTGACCGGGCACCGCTGGAATCCGAGAATGCTCAGGATGCACCAGCGGCTCCGGCAGCAGCGGCAGCACCAACACCGGCTCCTGCACGCGGCGCTGAGCCCATGGCAGATCCTGCGGGAATGCCACAGGCAGCGGAACAGATGCCCCAAATTCAAAGCAACGATAACTTCGGGATCGCCGTGACGAACGGAGTGACCGGAGGCGATGACAGTCTGCAGCGGTCTGAGGGGATGCTCTCGCTGGACTTTCAGATTCCTGAGGACGGAGTGGCACTGACATTTCTGCGAGCCGGCGGGAATCCGCGTCTGGCACTGCAGGTACGAGCGGCAGAGACATTGCAGCGAGGTCTGGGACTGGGCTGGGCCGCATTCTGCGTCGTGGCCGCGCTGCTGATCTGGCGGGCCACGTCGCGGGGTCAGGTGCTGGTGCTTGTGCAGCGAGTGTCCATGCTGCTGACTATTTCGGGATTAGTGGCAGCAGTGTTCGCGCTGAACTCGGGACTGCAGGAGCTGGGCCTGGTCGGCCTGTACGGAGGCTCGCTGCTGGGTGCGGTGCTGCTGGTGTATCGTGGTTCAAGGAAAGTGTGACCGGCCGACGTGGGCAGTGTTCGATCAGCAAAAGGCCGAGGGCGGCTCTGCATTTGCACCGCCCGTTCGTCCAGTGTCAGGTACGGTGTCGCCGATCCGTGCAGCCAGGACAGCGGCGGGCGATGAGCAATGCAGAGCGGACTTCCACCATGCCGCAGATGCACTGCAGTCAGAAAAGGTGGCGGTGGTCGTCGTGCGCCGGTGCGGTTTTTGTATGGCGATACTGCGGGAATTCAGGTCGGACAGCCTTCTGTCCGGGCTGTAAAGCGACATCGCCGGTGATGTTTAAGCCAAAGGTGTTCGCTGTTTTTTTAGCGAGATCCGGGGTATGCTGCAGGGGCGGGATTTGACTACCCGCAGAACGCGCACGCTGCCCCTGGCAGGAACACCGACTTCGCTGCGCCAGCGGCAGTCTGTTTTGCTGCAGCTGTGGCCGGTCCTGATGGCATCGCGCACAAGGCGTGGCCTTCGGACAAATAGTCAGACAGAGACAGCAAGGATCAGGGGT
>SXXK01000335.1 GCA_005791255.1 Planctomyces sp. | reverse complement strand
ATCGTAGTAAGAAAAAGTGAGTGATTGCGAAAGGTCGTTAGGCAACGCCGCAGCCAAAAAGCCATTGTCAACATACAAGGTGGCGTTTGAGGTTCCTCCAGACGCTGCCAAATCCCCCGATCGTTTGTTCCAAAGTCTGGCAGGGCCTGTCAGAGTTTCAGTCCAACTGGCGGTTGTATTGGGGGCAAGAGAGATTTCTCCGGTCAGGGCGTCGAAGGTGGATGAACCTGCGCCCGAACCTGAGAAAGTCACTACACCGGAGTCGGGGGAAATTATCTGGCTGAAGTCATCCAGCACAATCGTGTCGGCAAGTGCTGTGTTTGTCACTGACGCAAGTAACACAATGACAAGAAGTTTGAACAGTGATACGTCATTGCAGGTAAATGCGGTGAGGGAGCGATGATGTAACATGTGAGTTATGCGTCCTGCGTCATGGTATCTTTTTACAGTGTGCGCTAGAGATTACGCACAAGTTTTTCCCTCGCCCGACGTGCGAGGCGGGAACTAAAACAGTGGCCTTGCAGTTGGTTTTTGCCTGGTTCACAGCCTGGTTGGCGTTACGGTTCAGGCGGACCATGGTGTTTCGAGCCCTGCACCCCCCCGAATCCAAACAGCCGCAAAATTCATTCCAGGTGCACTTCTCCATGTCAAATGCTTACTGTATTTGCCGTTGATTTGGGGAGGATTTCGGATGTGCGGCCACTGCAGAGGCCGGGTTGGGTGGTGTGTTTTGGTGTTTTGGTGTGGGCGGGCGAAGCAGCTTTACTGATGTCCCGCCCGCGCAATGTACGCAAATCACCGTTTTTGCGGAAATAGCAGTTCTGTGAAAAAGAATGGCCAGTATCGTCTGCGATTTGCCTCAGTTTCAAATTCTGATGCTCAGCGGTAGCTGTGTTCGCGAAACCAGCGAGCTGTCTGTTCCAGTCCAGCCGGGACTTCGACGGTTGTTCCCAGCAGCTGCTGGAACCGGTCAGCGTCGAGCAGTGAGCGTTCGACGTCTCCCGGGCGAATGTCCCCGAAGCGGATTTCGCTGGGGCTTTGCAGGATCTGTTTCAACTGTTCAGCCAGCTGCAGGGTGTTTGTTTCGATACCGGTACCGACATTCAGGATGGAGTCCGGGACCAGGCCCTGCATGGCGGCCAGGTTGGCCTTAACGACATCTGCGATGTAGACGTAGTCGCGGACACAGCCGGGGTCACCGGCGGTTCTGCGGGCAAAAACGCTGACGGGTTCTGCCGCCAGCATGCGTTTGCAGAAGATCGCCACGACTCCGGCTTCACCGTGGGGATCCTGTCGCGGTCCGTAGACGTTGGCGTAGCGGAGGATGGTGGAGTTCAGTCCGTGTTCGCGGCGGAACGATTCGAGGTATTTTTCGACGGCGAATTTGCTGCAGGCGTAGGGGCTTTGGGGCACAGGTGTGGTGGCAATTGATGCGCGAGTGCCGTCCGGAACTTCCCCGTAGATGGCGCCGCCGGTGCTGGCGAAGACCAGCCGTCGGACAGCGGCCTGTACGCAGCATTGCATCACATGGATTGAACCGAGGATATTGATTTCGGCGTCACGGACGGGTTCGCGGACGCTGACGGAGACACTGGCCTGCGCGGCCTGGTGGCTGACCACTTCCGGTCGGAAGTCGGCAAACACCTGCTGGAGTCCGACGGGATTACGGATGTCGCACTGGAAGAATCGGGCTGCGGCAGGGACATTTTCCCGCCGGCCGCCGCTGAGGTCGTCAACCACAGCCACTGTCCAGCCGAGTGCGACGGCCTGCTCAGCGATATGACTGCCAATGAATCCTGCTCCGCCCGTAATCAGAAGTCTCATGGTTCCCTGCCTGTGCTGGACTGAATGGCGATTGCCCGTCGCCGCTGGATTGCGATGCGCAACGCTGGTGCAACCGTTGTGCCTGATCAGAAGATCGGACGTTCATTTCGTGTGGGGCGGTGCGGATTAAGGGCCTGGTCGGGGGAATCGGCGGGTTTTGCCGGTTTGCGTGCGGGTTGGTGAGACTGCGAAGGATCTGCGGGGGGCGCAGAGATTCCCGGCGCAGGTGATTCTTCCGCTCCAGCGGAATCGGGCGTCGGGCGATTGTCAGAGCAGCAGTCAGCAGCGAGACTGCTGAGGCGCACGGGCAGGCGTGCGGCCAGGGGGCAGCTGAACCTGTCGACGGGATCGGTTGTCTGCGGGTAGCTGCCAGGCTGTCTGCTGTTGACCTGCGTTGTTGCTTCCGCGATTTTGCTTCCTTCGTGTCTTGAGAATTTAGCGATGGCATCAGTTTTTCGTCCGGCAATTGATCGCATGGCTGGTTACGTGCCTGGCGAGCAGCCTCAGGAAACCGGCTGGGTCAAGTTGAACACCAACGAGAACCCGTATCCGCCTTCCCCGCGGGTGGTGTCAGCAATCCGGCAAATGGCGGAGGGGCGTCTGAACGTTTATCCGGACCCTGATGCGACCGGTTTTCGGCGAGTGGCAGCGGCGCTGCACGGAGTTGAGCCGGACTGGATTCTGCCGGCCAACGGCAGTGATGAAAATCTGACCATTATCATGCGGTCGTTCTGTGATGCCGGGCAGCAGATTGGGTATCCCTATCCCAGTTATGTGCTGTATGAATCTTTGGCCCAGATCCAGGATGTGGGTGTGCATCGTCTGCTGTTGCGACCGGACTGGACCTGGGACCAGTCGCGAGCGGCGGAACTGCGGCGCAGCGTGAGGATTTTCTTCGTTCCAAATCCGAATTCGCCAACGGGCACCTCCTGGTCCACCGACCAGTTGCTGGAGCTGCTGCCTGATGATGGTGTGCTGGTGCTGGATCAGGCGTACGCGGATTTTTCTGAGCAGTCGCAGGGGGCCGAGCTGCTGCGGGACGCCCGCTTTGCCGGTCGTCTGCTGATGACACGCACATTCAGCAAATCCTACAGTCTGGCCGGCATCCGCTTTGGCTACTGCATTGCTCATCCCGACCTGATTTCCGGGATGCGGAAAGTGAAGGACAGTTACAACTGCGATGCGGTAGCGATTGCTGCGGCAACCGCGGCGCTTGAAGACCAGCAGTGGATGCTGGCGAACCGCGACAGGATTCTGGCGACTCGCCTGAGGCTGGCGACTGCCCTGCCCCGCCATGGTTTCGTGGTGCACCCCAGTCAGGCCAATTTTCTCTGGACGACGCACGCATCTGTCAGCCATCGGTCGATTTATGAGCGTCTGAAGCAGCAGCGTGTGCTGGTGCGGTATATGAAGTTTCCTGGTGCGGCGGCGGATGGCGGAGAGCTGGACGGATTGCGGATCACGATCGGCACTGAGCCGGAAATTGAGCGGTTGCTGGAAGTTTTGCCGCAGGCTGTGGAGCCCCGGTCGGGTTGATGTTCTGTGGTGAACGGGAAACAGCATGAGCCTGCAGAGTCTGGATCTGACAGAATTTCACCGTCGGTTTGTGGACGGCTTACCGGGTGACTCGGAGCCGGCCAATTTCCGACGGCAGGTGCGTGGCGCGGCATATTCGCGTGTGCTGCCGACCCCCGTCAGTGCTCCGAGGCTGCTGGCCTGGTCCGAAGACCTGGCGGCAACTTTGGGGTTGCCGCTGTTCCCTGATGATTCTGCTGCGGACGTGTTTTCCGGGAATCGTCTGCTGCCGGGGATGGACCCTTTTGCCATGTGCTATGGCGGGCATCAGTTTGGCAACTGGGCCGGTCAGCTGGGCGACGGTCGTGCGATCAATCTGGGTGAAATGCGGGGGCCGGACGGGCGCTGGTGGATGTGGCAGCTCAAGGGAGCCGGACCGACTCCTTATTCGCGTACAGCGGATGGTCTGGCTGTGCTGCGATCCAGTGTGCGGGAGTATTTGTGCAGCGAGGCGATGCATGCACTGGGTGTTCCCACGACGCGTGCTCTGAGTCTGGTGGGCACCGGAGAACTGGTGACGCGGGATATGTTTTACGACGGCAATCCGCGGCAGGAACCGGGAGCTGTCGTGTGTCGCGTGGCGCCCTCCTTCCTGCGATTCGGCAATTTTCAGCTGCCGGCTGCCCGCCGTGATGTTGACTTACTGAGGCGACTGACGGACTACTGCATGCAGGCGGATTTCGGGCTCAGTTCGCAGCCGAATGAAGCGCTGCGGGAAGCCTGGTTTCGGGACATCTGCGAGCGTACGGCAGACCTGCTGGTGCACTGGATGCGCGTGGGTTTCGTGCATGGCGTAATGAACACGGACAATATGTCGGTGCTGGGGCTGACGATTGACTAT
>SXXK01000039.1 GCA_005791255.1 Planctomyces sp. | reverse complement strand
GGCCCCGGTCCGGATTTTGCTTGATATTTACCAATCTTCCCGTTTCAATGAACAGTTTCGGATTTTTTCGAAAAAAGGACAGCTGCAGCCTGCGCAAGCTCTGCCGAAAACGCGGGATTTTGCCGAAGAACGGCAGCGGGATGTGGCTGATGGTCGGGGAACGGCTGACTTTGGCCGGCTGTAACCGTCAGGTTGCATCGGATCCGTCGTTTCTGGCGGGTGTGTTTGTGTGTGATTGCGGGTTTATGTCAGAAAATGACGATTTTCGGACAGTTCTGAACTGGCAGTTCAAGACTGACGTTCAAAGCGGTCTGTGATCGTACTGGGACTTCGCTGACGCTGGAGTTATGGAATGCGTGACTGGCTGGAGCGATTTGTCGACGACGGTACCATCGGCGAATCGCAGCTTGAAGAAGCTCGCAGCATGGCGGCCAACCTCGGGATTACTCCTGAGGACGCGCTGGTTCGGCTGGGCTACATTTCGGGCGGCGATCTCGGGCGTGCTCAGGCTGAAGAATTCGGCTACGACTACATCGAGCTGGAGGGTCGTCAGATCCCGCACAGTGTGATCGAGCTGGTGACGGAATCGCTGGCTCGTGAAAACCTGGTGATCCCGATCGAATCCGACGGCGATTCGGTGGTGATTGCCATGAACAACCCCAACAACATTGAAGTGCTGGACAAGCTGCGGTTTGTCCTGAACCGTGACATTCGCACGGTGATGGCTCCGCTGGAATCCATCACGGCGGCGATCAATCGCCACTACGGCCAGTCGGAAACCGAATCTGTCGACTCGATGATTTCCGAATTCACAGAGACTCAGATTGACTTCACGGACGTCGAAGCTGCAGCAGCCCTGAAGGGTGACGAAGACGACAGTGCTCCGATCATCCGGCTGGCGAACCTGATCATTTCTGAAGCGGTGCGTGAGCGGGCCAGTGACATTCACATTGAGCCGTTTGAAGACCGCGTGCGGATTCGGTATCGGATTGACGGTGTTTTGCTGGAACGCGACAGTCCACCGAAGCGGCTGCTCGCGGCCCTGATGTCGCGTTTCAAGATTATGGCTCGCATGGACATTGCCGAGAAGCGTCGTCCGCAGGACGGTCGTATCAAGACTCGTGCGGGCAGCAAGGAATTTGACCTGCGAGTGTCGATCCTGCCGACCAACCATGGTCAGGCGCTGGTCATGCGTATTCTGGACCGCGACAACATCAAGATTGGGATCCGCAATCTGGGTTTCAGCGACGACAATTACCGCACCTTTCAGAACATTATTCGTCGTCCGAACGGCATTTTTCTGGTGACCGGTCCCACGGGTTCCGGCAAAACGACAACTCTGTATTCGGCACTTGGCGAACTGAACCGTCCGGACCGCAAGATCATCACGGCTGAGGACCCGGTGGAGTATTATCTGCCGGGGATCAATCAGGTGGAGGTGAAGCACAGCATTGGTCTCGACTTTGCTCGCATCATCAAAGCGATGCTGCGACAGGCCCCCAACGCGATTCTGGTGGGTGAGATTCGCGACACGGAAACGGGTGAAATGGCGATTCAGGCATCGCTCACGGGACACCTCGTCTTCAGTACTCTGCACACCAACGACGCTCCCGGCGCCATTACTCGTCTGATCGACATGGGAGTGCAGCCGTTTCTGGTGGCCTGTTCGCTGATGGCCGTGATGGCTCAGCGACTGGTGCGAGTGGTGTGTCCGAAGTGCAGAGAGCCTTACCAGCCGACTCCTGAAGAAATCGAGGTCTTCAACATTACTCCGGACGAACTGTCGGACGGGCAGTGGGTGCGTGGGCGTGGCTGTGCGAACTGCAAGCACACGGGTTACAAGGGTCGTCGGGCGGTGTTTGAGCTGATGACGATGAACACGACGCTGCGTGAGATGGCTTTCAACTCCGAGCCGGCTCAGAACATCCGCCGCCAGGCTCGGCTGCTGGGCATGAAGACTCTGGTTGAAGACGCCAAGGACAAGGCCTTTGCCGGCCTGACAACGCTGGCGGAAGTGTACAAGCTGTCGAAGGGTGGCCATTAGGCGAGTGTTTTCCTGGCGGTCGCTGGTTACTGGTCGCTGGTTACTGTTCGGTGTGCTCGGGGCGGACGAACTTTCAGCAAGGCAAAAACAAACATGTCAACGGGTGCGGTCAGAAACTTTCAGATCGACAAGCTGCTTGAGATGGTGGTGCGTGAGCGTGTCAGCGACCTGCACATCACGGTGGGTCAGCCGCCGGTGGTGCGTTCGGGCGGACGCATGGTCAAGCTGGAAACTCGCGAGCTCAGTGCGGACGACACCACGAACCTGATGAAAAGTATCTGTCCTGAGCGTAATCAGCAGGAGCTGCAGGAGCGGGGCGGTACGGACTTTGGTTTTGCCTACGGCGACAAAGCTCGGTTCCGCGTGGCTGTCTTCAAGCAGCGCGGCATGATCGGGATGGTGCTGCGGCGAATTCCGAACGAGTTTCTGACGTTTGAGCAGCTGGGTCTGCCATCGGTGGTGCGAGACCTGATCCAGCGGCCTCGCGGACTGTTCCTGGTGACGGGGCCGACGGGTTCCGGCAAGACCACCAGTCTGGCGTCGATGATCAACTGGATGAACCACAACATGGATCATCACATCATCACTCTGGAAGACCCCATCGAATACTACCACCAGCACCATCATTCCACGATCAACCAGCGTGAAATCGGAGTGGACGTGCCGTCCTTCCCTGAAGCGCTCAGACGGGCTCTGCGAATGGACCCGGACGTGATTCTGGTGGGGGAAATGCGAGACCTGGAAACGATTTCCGCGGCGATTACGGCGGCGGAAACCGGGCACGTGGTCTTTGGAACTCTGCACACCACCGGTGCTCAGGGTACCGTCGACCGTATCATCGACGTGTTCCCGACGAACCAGCAGGAGCAGATCCGCACGCAGCTGGCCAACGCCATCATCGGGATTCTCAGCCAGGCACTGCTGCCGCGGAAGCCCAAGGGTCTGGTGGCGGCCTATGAGATGCTGGTGGTGACTCCGGCTATCGCCAACCTGATTCGCGAGGGCAAGACCTTCCGTATCAACAGCTCGATCCAGACCGGTCGCAAGTTCGGGATGATCCTGCTGGACGACTCGCTGTTCAATCTCTGGAAGAACGGCATCTGTGACGAGAAGGACGTGATGTTCAAGTCCAACAATCCTGGCGAATTGAGGGCTCGCATCGAACGTGCGAAACGCGGCGTATTCGATGAAGAGACGGACGAAGACGACGACGAATGATCGCTGGTTGGCAGCAGATGTTCTGGCAGTTGGTGCAGGTTCCCTGATTATTCTCTCAGCCCGGTTGTTTCTCCATGGCACAACGAAAACTCGGACAGATCCTCGTCGATCTCGGCTACATCAACGACGACCAGCTCTGGGACATCCTGGAAGAGCAGAAGCAGAGTCCCGGGCAGCCGATCGGACAGGTGGCGGTCCGCATGGGCCTCGTGAATCAGCGGCAGGTCACGGAAGCGCTGGCAAGTCAGTGGGGCATGCCGGTCATCAACCTGGAAGAGACCAACATTCCGCCGCAGGTGCTGGAGATTGTGCCGCAGCCGATGGCCGAGATGTATCGGATCATGCCGGTCTCGATCAAGAACAACGTGCTGACGGTGGCGATGGCTGATCCGCAGAACGTAGGCGTTCTGGACGATCTCCGCAACTTTCTGGGTCATGAAATACGCGGTGCGGTGTCATCGCAGGCGGACGTGGAAGCAGCGATTACTCGCTATTACGCGGACCGTGAAGAGAGCATTGAGGACGTGATTGAGCAGTTGTCGACGGACGAGGATTCCGAGAAGCGGATCCGCGGCTACGACCTGGCCAGTGACGAAGAAATGTCGGATTCGCAGCCCATCAAGAAGCTGCTGAACATGGTGATGCTGCTGGCGATTCGTGACCAGGCCAGCGACATTCACTTTGAGCCGTTTGAGGACGAGTTCAAGATCCGGGTGAAGGCCGACGGCGTGTTGTACGAAATGGTACCTCCGCCGCGGCACCTGGCGAACGCGATTGTCAGCCGTATCAAGGTGATGTCAAACCTGGACATTGCTGAGCGGCGTCTGCCGCAGGACGGGCGTATTGAGCTGAACGTGGGCGGAAACAATGTGGACCTGCGAGTCAGCGTGTTGCCGACGCTGTTCGGCGAAGCGGTGGTTATGCGAGTTCTGGACCGCACGGTGGTCGCGCTGGACCTGAACAAGATCGGGATGGACCCGGTGACTCTGGGCAAGTTCCGCGGATTGCTGAAGCGACCGAACGGAATTATTCTGGTGACCGGTCCGACGGGTTCCGGCAAGACCACGACGCTGTATTCTGCTTTGAACGAGCTGAACGACACGGAAACCAAGATCATCACCAGCGAAGACCCGATTGAGTACGACATTGATGGGATTGTGCAGGTGCCGGTGAATCCGGACGTGGGCGTGACGTTTGCGAACGTGCTGCGAGCGATTCTGCGTCACGACCCGGACAAGATTCTGGTGGGTGAGATTCGAGACTATGAGACGGCGGAAATCGCTGTCCAGAGCTCGCTGACGGGGCACCTGGTATTCAGCACGCTGCACACCAACGATGCTCCGTCCGCAATTACTCGACTGCGCGACATGGGCGTGCCGGCGTTTCTGATTACGGCCACGGTGGAAGGCATTCTGGCCCAGCGACTGGTGCGTCGTATCTGTTCCGAGTGTCGGACGCAGTTTTCGCCGTCGGACGAGCTGTTGCTGGAGCTGCAGCTGCCGCTCGCAACTGCTCGAAAATACAAATTCTACTACGGCAAAGGGTGTGCTCGCTGCAATAACTCGGGCTATAAGGGCCGTATTGGTCTGTACGAGCTGATGTTGATTTCGGATGAGATTCGGGACGCGGTGGCTGCCGAGTCCTCGGCGGACGACATCCGCGTGGTGGCTCGCCAGCAGGGCATGTCGACTCTGCGGGAAGCCGGTTTGAAGCTGATTTTTGACGGTTTGACGACGATTGACGAAGTGGTGCGTGAAACGGTTCTGGAAGACGTGGAGTGAGGTCTGAAGTGAGGCGATGTCCGGCAGGCTGAGTGATTTTGCTGCAGCGGAATTGATCAGCGGGAATCTGCCGGGGCCGT
The DNA here is from genome assembly GCA_005791255.1 of Planctomyces sp. Lineage (GTDB taxonomy): Bacteria > Planctomycetota > Planctomycetia > Planctomycetales > Planctomycetaceae > SXXK01. The sequence continues at coordinate 3,930 of SXXK01000039.1, read as the reverse complement.
GATATTCCCGGGGGTTCTTTGTAGACTGTCGGGAGCTGACTGCGGTGTTTTGGGGTCCTGAAGCGGTGATTGTGGATGGCAGCGGTGTGCGGTGGCGGCTGTGTGGCTGTACTGGCATGCTGTTTGCGGAGCGAGTTGATCCGGGGAGTGCGTGATGGCGACTTTTACTTACGAAGCAATGGACAAGTCCGGTCTGGAAGTGAAGGACACCATTGAGGCATCGTCTGAGGCGGAAGCGCAGACGATGATTCGTGAGAAGGGCTTTTACGTCACGAAGATCAAGGAAAAAGAGAAGAAGAAGAAGGAAGCGAAGAAGGGTGCGGCGAAGGCTGGCGGTGGCGGCAAGAAGCCGGGCAAGGCCTTTACGATCGGCGGTGTGAAACCGAAGCTTCTCTGCACCTTTACTCGCCAGCTTTCGACTTTGCAGGACGCCGGTCTGCCGGTCCTGCGCAGCCTGCGAATTCTGGAGGGACAAAGTCGTCCGGGCGCATTGAAGAACGCGTTGATGGACGTGATTGAGGACATTGAGGGTGGCAACACGCTGTCTGAGGCGATGGCCAAGCAGCCGAAGGCCTTTGACAACCTGTATGTGAACATGGTGAAGGCGGGTGAGGCCGGCGGTGCTTTGGAAGTGATTCTGCAGCGTCTGGCAGAATTCAAAGAGAAGGCTCAGTCGCTGAAACGCAAGATTGTGGGAGCGATGATTTACCCGGCGGCGGTGATCACCGTGGCCGTGGCGATTGTGTCGTTCATCATGATCTGGATTATTCCGAAGTTCAAGGAGATTTTCCTTGGGTTCGGCGTGGAGCTGCCGGGTGTGACGGTGTTTTTGATCGACATTTCGGACTGGATGCTGAACTACTGGTACATGCTGTTCATTACTCCGATCGGCTTCTGGCTCTTTGTCAAGATTGTGAAGAAGAACAAGACGGGCGCGTACGTGATGGACTGGCTGGCGTTACGTATCCCGTTGATCGGGAAGATTTTGCATATTGGTACGATTGCCCGAGTGACCAGAACATTGGGGACCTTGATTTCGTCGGGTGTGCCGATTCTTGAGGCCCTGCTGATTGCTCGCGACACAGCCGGCAACGCGGTGTTTGTGCGGGCATTTGACAATATTTATTCGGCGATTCGTGAGGGGGAAACGATTTCGGTGCCTCTGAAGGAATCGCGGATTGTGGACGACATGGTTGTGAACATGGTGGACGTGGGTGAAGAGACGGGTGCTTTGGACGACATGTTGTACAAGGTCGCGGACGTGTATGACGAAGAGGTGGAAGTCCGCGTGGAGGCTCTGGTGAGTTTGCTTGAGCCGATCATGGTGGTGGTGCTGGGTTTGATCGTGGGTTTCATCGTGATTGCTCTGTTCATGCCGCTGATTAAGCTGCTGAACGACCTGTCGTGATGCGGCAGCCCGAGCTGCGGTGAAGTGGTGTGGTTGATCGAGAGCGAGAGTGAGTGATCGTGAAGGGGTCAGCGATGCGACGGCGGATTTCGACGAATTCAGTTTCTGTTCGGGAATCGGCGCGGGGCGGTTTTTCGCTGATCGAGCTGCTGGTGGCGATTGTGATCATTGCCATTTTGATGGCACTGATTCTGCCGGCGATTGCCGGAGCTCGGTCACGGGCCCAGGTGGCTCAGGTCACCAGTGATATTACTCAGCTGGACAACGCCATCGCGAAATTCAAGTCCGTGTACAACGTGGAGCCTCCCAGCAGTCTCTACATTCCCCCGGTCGGAGACGCTTCGAAGTGGCCGGCAGCCGACCGATCCAAAGTGCGAGCCATCTGGCCGCAGTTCAATTTCGACACGAACGGCGGACTGGCCAATGGTACAAAGGATCTGCATCTGAACGGTGCTGAGTGTCTGGTGTTCTTTCTGGGCGGGGTGGAGCAGTTCTCGTCGGATGGGACACCCATGGTCATCGGGTTCTCCAAGGATCCTCGCAGTCCCTGGCAGACTGCCGGCACCAATCGTGAAGGTCCGTTCTTTGAATTTGCGAACGAGCGGTTTACGGATCTTGATGGTGACAAATTGCTGGAGTACATCGATGCTCTGCCTGGCCAGACGACTCCTTATCTCTACCTGTCCAGCCAGGGCCGCAATTACCTGCGAAAGAACGATACGGGCAAGTTGGATGATTATGACGTGTTTGGCGGCGCGAATAACGACAAGGATCTGAAATTCGTTTACTTGAAGACATCCGAACCTCCCCAGGCGCATCGGGCAAACGGCTATCAGATCATTTCTCCGGGTCGTGATGGTCTCTACGGTGCGGGCGGGGTGTTCAAGGACAGTGAGACATTGAAGAACGATGCCAACCGTCAGGCGGAAGTTGACAACATCACGAATTTTTCGGGTGGTCAGCTGGCACCGTGACGGTGTGAGTGCGGGTTATCAGTTGCTGCGTTTTCTTTCCGGACGCTGGTGTTCAGTATGACATCTTTTCGGACAACCGGAGCAGATCGCCGAGCGTTTACGCTTGTGGAACTGTTGATCGTCATTGGCATTATTGCCATTTTGATGAGTCTGACGTTTTCGGTGATGTATGGTTTGACGACGCAGGCTGAATCAGAGGCAACGGCAGCGACGATTCGCAAGATCGACGGAGTGCTGCAGCAGCGGATTGATGCGTTCAACCGTGCCTTCAAGGGAGCTCGAGCTGACGCCGCGGCCAACATAGTCCGTCTGAAGCTGGCACAGCAGAACATTCATGGTGTGCGGGACGAGGTGATTGAGATTCTGGCGAGGAAGCGATCCTATCGTTTTGAGTTTCCGCAGCGGATGGCTGAGCGATACATCGAGGAGCATGCCTCGACTTCGTCCAAAGTACCCGGCATGGCTGACAGCGTGTTCATCGCAGTGGCGGCTCCGTATGCCCGGGATCAGCTGATCGCCGAGGGGACTGCAAATCCGACGGATGCTGATGTGCTTGGTCGCGTGACCAGCAACTGGGCAAAGCATGATGACAAAACGGAAAGTGCGGAAATGCTGTATTTCGCACTGACCGCGGCAGCGTCCTATGGTGTGGGAGCGGTTGACAATGACCGTTTCACCGACCGTGAAGTGGCGGATACTGACGAGGATGGTTTGCCTGAATTCATCGATGCGTGGGGCCAGCCCCTGCGCTACTATCGCTGGCCGACTCGCCTGATTGACATGAATCCGCCGACGCCATTTCAGCCGGACCTGACGGATCCGTCGGATGCGACTGATGTACGAGCGATTGGTGGGCTTGAGCGTGAGACGGCGGGCCTGCTGATTCGGGGCCTGTCGCCACCTCCGCTCACGCTGCCAAACGGTGCTTTGCCTCGCGACCTGCTGCTGACGGACCCGGACGACCCGGTCGGGCGATTGTACAGCGAGCTGGAGCGGTTGAACGGGGCAAACGGCAAGCCTGTGTTTGCGACCGAGTTTAACGAAACCAACTACCATACTCCCGACACCTGGCATACGCCTTTGATTATCTCTGGCGGCGCTGACGAAGAGCTGGGTCTGCTGGAGCCGACGGATGACAGTGGCGGCAACTTCGGCAATCTGGCTCAGTTGAAATCCAGTGTGGGATCTGTCCGTGATTCGTTTACGGACAACATCACCAATCGCAATCGTTCTGCAGGAGCACGTCGATGAAACGCGATGGTCTGCTGCGGTCTGAGCGGCTGCGTGGTGGTTACACACTGGTGGAAATCCTGATTGTGGTCGGGATTCTGGTGGTACTGCTGACGATGACGCTGATGACCGTCCGGTTTACTCGGGACGGTGACCGGGTCACAGCGGCAGCGGCTCAGATTCAGTCATTCCTTGCCGGGGCAAGAGACCGTGCCATTTATGCCAGAGCTCCGCGCGGAGTGCGGCTGTTTCTGGACACAAACAATCCTCGCACGGTCAGTTCGATGGTCTATATCGATCCGTCGGAATCCTGGAGTG
>SXXK01000334.1 GCA_005791255.1 Planctomyces sp. | reverse complement strand
TACGTGCTGGGCGTCGAAGCTGTGTTCCTGAATGGCGAAGTGCATCAGTTTGGCGGGCCCGCTGGCGGCCGCGGTGCGTGGCGGGACGACTGGAAACGACTGCTCGTCGGTTCCGAAGGAACACTCGCGGCGTTCACGAGGTTCTGGCTGCGAGTTGTTCCGCGGCCGCGGAAGTGCTGGACCTATCGGGCCACCTTTCGTGACCTGAAGACGGCCGAACGTGCCGTGCAGGCTCTGGCTCTGCATTCGTCCTTCCCCGTGGCCATCGAACTGATGGACCCCCGTTATGTGGCCATGGTGGAAAACAGCCCGCTGGCAGTAGGCTTGCCGCAGGATTGTTTTCTGATTGTGACGGAAATTGACGGCCCGCCGGAACTGGTGGATCAGCGGGCCGAGGCGGTGGCTGCGGTGCTGCGAGAATCCGGAGCCGCCGCGGTCGAATTCAGCGATGATGCCGCCACGCGACAAAGTCTCTGGAAAGCTCGCAAAGTGGCCGGCGGCCTGATGGGACAACTCAGCCCGGACTTCCTCGTGCAGGATGCCGTGATTCCCCGCCGTGCTCTGGCCGAAATTCTGCAACTGGTGTATGACGAAGCTGATGCTGCCGGACTGCCCGTCATCAACGTGTTTCACGCTGGTGACGGCAACCTGCATCCCAATTTTCTGTTCGATTCGCGGCGCCCCGAACAGGTTGAGCAGGTGGAAGCCATCAGCGGGCGACTGATGCAGAGGGTGGTGGCAGTCGGAGGAACTCTGTCCGGCGAACACGGCATTGGCAATGACAAGACGGCGTATATGCCGTTGATCTTTGGCGAGCGAGCATTGCGGCTGCAGCTGACAGTGCCGAAGATCTTCAATCCCGGTCATCAATTGAATCCATTGAAAGTTTTTCGCAGTCGCAGCTTTGTTGCGGTACAGGGGCAGGGTGCGTTGTCGCATGCGCACGGTGATGAGAAAGAGAAGTTCCTGACTCGCGACGATGCCCTGTTTGCTCCGTACTTCGATGATGTTGATGGCACGGCCTGCGTGCCGGCGACCGCTGATGCCGCGCTCCTGCAGCAGTTGGCGGTTCCGTCCGGATTCCGCTTTCCCCTGCTGCTGTCGGATCACCACAGTCTTTCCCAGCAACTGCTGGCCAGCGGTTTCGCGCCAACATCGTCCCGCTTCGGCGCCCTGTGTGACAACATTTGCGGGATGAACTGGCGACTGCCCGGGGGCCGAGTGGTGCGGATCGGCGAGCGTGTGGTGAAGTCCACGACCGGGTACGATTTGTTCCGCTTTCTGCTGCACGCAGAGTCCGATTTTGGCGTACCCGTCGACTTTGTGGTGCGGCTGCGGCCTGACAGCGGTGAATCTCGTGTCGTGCGGCTGCAGGGACCACCAAAGTCTGTGCTGGCGGCGGCTTCGCAGTTGATTTCGCGTGACTGGGTGCACTGGTTTGATGCCATCGACGTCGTCTGGCAGTCAGGGGCGGATGGGGAGGCTCAGCCTGTTCTGCGTCTGGCGTGGAATTGTCCGGCTGATGAAGTGGCCGTCTTCGAGCAGGAAGTGCATTTGGTTGCCCGGCAGTATGTGCTGCAGAAAGTCTCATTGCCTGCAGTCGGATTGCTGGATGGCCTGCCGGATCTGGCGGTGCGACTTCAACCGCAGGCTGCTGCCGGATTGGCTCAGCAAATGCTCAGTCGTCCTGGACTGCGGATTGTGCAGATTGCTTCACTGGGAGTGTTGCATGTTTACGGGGCAGGGGCCGACAGTGTTGCCATCGGCAGTGATCTGCAGCGTCAGCTTGAGCAGTCGGGCGGTGACTGGCACAGTCGGCATCAGCCGCGGCGGCCGGGGCAGGGGGCTGAGGCTCAGTGGCGACAAATTCTGCTGGAGGAGTTTCAGCGATCATGAAGGACTCTGAGACTTCACAGCAGAAGTCGGCTCCCGGACTGCCCGTCCTGGATGCTTCATCGGCGCTGCTGACAAGCTGCGTGCACTGCGGGTTCTGTCTGGAGGTCTGCCCGACTTATCAGCAGAGCGGTGATGAAAACAATTCTCCGCGGGGCCGGCTCAGACTCTGGCGGCAGGAGGCCCAGGGGCGTCTGGAACCCGACTGGTGGACGGTGCAGTACACACAGGAGTGTGTTGGCTGTCTGGCTTGCGAACCGGCCTGTCCGGCGAAGGTTCCGTACGGGGAAATTCTGGAAGAAGTTCGCCATCAGCATGTGCAGCAGGGACGGCATCTGCCGCCATTGCCGCTGCGGCTGGCTGCCTGGCTGGCGGCTCGGCCAGGTTGGTTTTCGTTCGTGGCATTGCCCGTGCGAATGCTCAGACGAGTCGGAATCCTGCCGCATCGACTGCTGTTTGCTGGTCAGCCGGCGGTGGTGGAAACAACCGCTGCTTATGCCGCCCGGTTAATGGCTCGCCATCGACCGACGGGGCCGCGCGTGGCCCTGCTGACCGGGTGCCTGATGGAAGCAGTCTTTCGCGAAATCAACTTTGCTACGGTGCGAGTGCTGATTCGCAACAATGTGCAGGTGGTGGTGCCTGAGCAGCAGGGGTGCTGCGGAGCCATGCACGAGCATCTGGGACTGTCGTCTGTGCAGCAGCTGCGGGAAGTGAATCGGCAGGTGTTTTTGGCGGCGGATGTGGATGCTGTGGTGGCCAATTCGTCGGGCTGTGGGCTGTCGACCATGAAGACTCTCGGCGGACGGTTGCCGGTGCGGGATGTGCTGGACTTTTTGGGCGAAATCGGCGTGCAGGCGAATTCACCGCAGCCTGCCAAATCGCGTGTTTACGTGGACCTGCCGTGCCATCTGGTCCATGGGCAGAAGCTGCCCGGGATTCCTCAGTCGGTACTGGATGCTACGGGTTATCACTGGGAGCTGGCTCCGCAGGCGCGGGACTGCTGCGGATCAGGCGGCGTCTACAATCTGCAGCAGCCCGAGAATGCTCAGCAGATACTGAAGCACAAGTCGCAGTTTCTGAACACCGCGGAAGGGGATCCTGTGATCCTGGCCACAAGCAATCACGTGTGCATGATGCAGTGGCAGTCAGCGGGGCGGTGCGGGCTGGTGCAGCGGTCGTATCAGGTGCGGCATGTGATTCAATTGCTGGATACCGGAGAGGTAACATGAGCGGGCAGGGCAGCGAGGCATTTCGGCAGCGCAGGCAGTTTCTGAATTCGCTGTTGGCTCTGCCGGCGTTTGCGGTTGGTGCTGCGACTGTCGGGTATGGAAGCATGCTGCCAGCTGCCGGTAAATCTGATTCCGAGATCAGTCTGGGATTCAGCCTTTATGGCACGAAGCAGTTGACTCTGGAAGAATCAATGCTGGCCTGTTCGGCAGCCGGATTTCGCCATGTGGAATTCTGCCTGAACCCTGGCTTTCCAACGGAGCCCGCGGTGTTTGACGCAGCGGCTCGCCGGACGACGGCCGCCCGGCTGCGGGAACTGCACCTGACGCTGCCCTGTCTGATGATCCAGATTCCTCTGGTGTGTGATGATGCTGGGCAGCAGGCGTCACTGCGGACGATTGCCGAGGCTGCGGCGCTGGGGCGTGACCTCGTACCGGATCAGCCTCCGATTCTGGAAACCGTCGTGGGCGGCAGTCCGGCGAAGTGGGACGAGCAGAAGGCCGGGATGCTGCAGCGGCTGAAGGGCTGGGCGGAACTGGCCGAGCGTGAGCAGGTGGTGCTGGCCATCAAGGCTCATGTGGGCAGTGCGATGAATTCACCTGCCCGGCTGTTGTGGCTGCTGCAGGAATGTGGCTCGGCAGCAATTCAGGCGGCGTACGACTTCAGCCATTTTGAGTTGCAGGGTCTGCAGTTGCAGCCAACGCTGACCGAACTGTTGCCACGAACGCGGTTTATCCATGTGAAGGACACCGCCGGAGATGCCGCGAAGTTCCGGTTTTTGCTGCCGGGCGAGGGCCGTACAGACTATGTGCAGTATTTCCGACTGCTGCGGCAGTTGAAGTATTCCGGGCCGGTGTGTGTGGAAGTGAGCGGGCAGGTTTCCGGCCAGCCCGGCTATGATGCTCGCAAAGCAATCACCAGTACGTGGGCCGTGTTATCGAAGGCTCTTGCGGAGTCTGCCGGTTAAGCTCAGCCGTGGAGGGTCCGGCAGCAAGCGGTGGTGTCCGTTCCGGCACACTCACGGCGCACTGCCTCCTTGATTCCTGACCTCAGTTCGGCCTGTCGTCAGCCCGCAGCCATGACGAGTCGCTGATGCGTCACACGTGTTCAGCGTTTCGAAACGTGGGCGCTCGCCCGCTGTGCGATGCGAAAAACATCCCAAAAATCCCGTGAAAAATTATTTCGTTGCAGCCTCGTCCTGATATACTTTCATCCCCTCTGCGCAACCATCGTGCTCGCGACTTCTGAATTTCTCTCGGTGTCTGTTGCTCTCTCCGTTCCCGCCCCACAGAGAGTTTCCCACTGCCATGTCGTTGCTACGCCTGTTCATCACGTGCATGCTGCTGTGCGAAGTCATGCTCGCTGAAGACATTGTCTTTGCGGATGATCAGACCGTCGCACCAATGACATGGACGCTTAAGCAGCAGTTCCGTACTGGTTCTGCCAAACAGAATCCGAATACGGACATTGACACGGAATCTGCCTGGTATTTCTTGCGGACGACACAATCCGAAGGTCCGATTGAATCGAGGCGGTGGCTTCACGACGGTCGCTATGTTCCGCTGAGCGAATCGGGCGACAATCTGTTTGGGTCGCCGGTTGATGGCTGGGCCTTCCGCGTCGGTGCCCAGGTGGCTCCGCTCGTCGGCCAGGTCAGCTCGAATTACGATGTCGGCCTGAAGTTTGCTCCGGGAGACATTTTGGTTGCACCGGGGCCGGATCATGCGGTGGTTGTGGGCTGGCGAAGTCCGGTGGGAGGCAGGCTTGAGGTCCGGGGCAGTTTTGAACACGGGCAGTCATGCTGCGGCGAAAACTCCCGCATCCGCTGGTCGGTGGAACGCGGTCCTGGCCCAGACGAATCCGCCGGGTCTGTTCCGCAGCTGCTGGCCACAGGCGAAGCCGATTTTGGAACTCCGTCGCAACGGGGGGATTTTCACCTTCGCGATCAGCAGGTGCAGGCGGATGATTACTACTTTTTCATTGTCGATGCGTTCGCCGACGGCAGTGCCACGCCACATTACGGAGATGCCACCCGTCTGGAGGTGACCATCACGGTCCGCGATGTCGTGCTGCCACAGCCGCCATCGTTTGAAAAGGACGTCCTGCCGCTCCTCGCCGCGAAGTGTCACGACTGTCACAGTGGCGACGTGCTGGAAGCGCAGCTCGATCTGCGGACGCTTTCCGAGATTTTACGGGGAGGAGAGAACGGTCCGGCCGTGGTTCCCGGCGAACCTCACGGCAGCCTGCTGCTGGACCTCGTGGCCAGCGGACAGATGCCGCCCGCTGAAAACGACAGACTCAGTGCTGACGAAGTGTTACTGCTGCGTCGCTGGATTAAAGCGGGGACTCCGGCGGAAGAGAAGACCGTTGCGTTGCCACCTCGCGCACAGGTCACCGACGCTGACCGTGCCTCGTGGGCCTTTCAGCCACCCCGGAAAGCTGTTGAGCCAGCCGTTCAAAACGAAGCTCGCGTGCGCTCGGCCATCGACCGATTTCTGCTCTCCAAACTGGAGCAGCAAGGGCTTGCGTTTTCGCCGGATGCGGACAAGGCGGCGCTTATCCGGAGAGCGTATCTGGATTTGATTGGTTTACCCCCGACACCCGCGGCAGTCGATGCATTCCTCAGAGATGAGCGACAAAACGCCTATGAATTGCTGATCGATGAACTGCTGCAGTCACCGCATTACGGCGAGCGCTGGGGACGGCACTGGCTCGATGCGGCGGGCTACGTGGATGGCAAGCTCGACAACGATCTCGGGACGATGTATCCCAATAACGGCATCTGGCGATATCGCGACTACGTCATTCAGGCATTGAATGACGACATGCCGTTTGACCAGTTCCTCACCGAACAGCTTGCCGGTGATGAACTGGTCAATTGGCGTGAAGCAGAGAGTTTTGACTCACGCACAAAATCACTGCTGATTGCCACCGGTTTTCTGCGAAACGTCGATGATCACACGGATTTCGACCAGTATGGCATCGAGAAGCGATATGAAGTTGTCAATGAAACGCTGGATATGTTCTCGACCGCCGTACTTGGTCTGACCTTCGAATGCTGCCGCTGCCACAACCATAAATACGATCCGCTGCCGCAGCGTGATTACTACCGACTGATGGCCTGTTTTGAGCCGGCCTTCAATCCGCACTCGTGGAAAAAACCAAAGGAGCGTTACCTCGCCGATGTCTCTTCGAAGGAACGAGTTGCCATTGATCAGCGCAACAGCGAGGTTGATCAGCAGGTTGCAGAGCTTCTGAAGACTGCGGAGACGCTGCGACAGGAGGTGCGGCAGCGCGTGCTGGAGACTCGACTCAGCTCGATTCCCGATCTGATGCGTCATGATGTTCAGCAGGCTGTGCAGGCGAAAGCGGATCAGCGCAGCGACGTCCAGAAGTATCTCGCCGAGAAATTCGCCGCGACGCTGACAATCGCTGATAGCGACATCGAAGCTGCTTTCACTGAGCACGAAAAGACCACTCTGAAAGCCAATTCTGACCAACGCTCGACTTTGTCGGCGCAGAAACAGAGCTATGGTGTGATTCAGGCACTCTGGGATGTCGGTCCGCCACCGGTGTCGCATGTGCATCGACGCGGCAACGTCAGGGCACATGGTGTGCTGGTACAACCCGGATTCCCTGAAATCCTGCAGCCGGCTTCGAATCCTGTGAGCATGACGTTCGAAGGGAGCTCCGGGCAGACAAGCGGACGCCGACTGGCGCTGGCCCGCTGGCTGACCACACCCCATCATCCGCTCACCGCAAGGGTGTTTGTCAATCGTGTCTGGCATCACCATTTCGGACGCGGGATCGTCGAGACGCTGGGCAACTTCGGGCGTTCGGGAAGTCCGCCATCGCACCCCGAACTGCTGGACTGGCTGGCTGTGGATTTTACTGAGCACGGCTGGAGCGTGAAGCGACTGCATCGGCTGATCATGCTGTCAACCGCATACCGGCAATCGTCCCGATGGGCTGCTCCCGGCACACAGGAATCGGCGGCTGCAAAATCTGGTGAGCAGATTGATCCTGAGAACCGACTGTTATGGCGCATGAACCTGCGTCGCCTTGAAGCCGAGATTGTCCGCGACTCGGTGCTCGCCGCAGCGGGGACACTCGATCGGACAGCAGGTGGTCCGCCGGTCGAGATTACAAACCCGGCCGATGGTTTGTCCGAAGCGAGGCCCACTCCGACGCCGAGCAGTCCGAACCGACGCAGCGTGTACCTGTTCGCGCGGCGAGTCTATCCGCTGAAGTTCCTCGAAATCTTCGATGCTCCCATTATGCCCGTGAACTGCACCCAAAGAACGAACTCGGCGACCGTGCTGCAATCACTGGCAGTGCTCAACAGCGAATTTCTGTTCGTGCAGTCTGAAGCCATGGCACTGCGGATCGTGGAAACGGCCGGGCCGGAAATCGAGCCCTGTGTCAGGCTGGGATTCCGGATTGTGTTTGCCCGACAACCGACGGAAAACGAATTGGAGAAGAGCGTGGCGTTTCTTGCAGAACAGGAGCAGGGGTACGTGACAGCCGATGGCGCCGCCGGGAAGTCGCGGCAAAGTGCTCTCGCCGACTTTTGTCAGATGCTCCTGTCGTCCAGCGAATTCCTGTATGTGGAGTAAGGCCTTGGTAGGAGCTGTTCCAACTCGGCGCGAGTTGCTGCAATTGCTGGGCAGCGGTTTCGGTACACTGGCTCTGGCGGGACTGCTGGATCAGGCAGGACTTTTGTCACCTGCAGTTGCCGCCGAATCTCCGCGCCATGGAAATTCACTCGCTCCCCGGGCGGGGCATTTTCCTGGCAGGGCAAAGGCCGTCATTCAGTTGTGTCAGAATGGCGGTCCTTCGCAGATGGATTTGTTCGACCACAAGCCGGAGCTGTCGAAACGCAGCGGTCAGCCGCATCCGGAGCAGGTCGAAGTTTTTCAGTTGGGCAACAAAAACGTCCTGCTGGGAACTCCGTTCAAGTTCGCTAAACACGGGCTATGCGGAATGGAGCTTTCAGTATTGATTCCGCTTCTGGCCGGTGTCGCGGATGATCTGTGCCTGATTCGCTCAATGTTCACGGAGAACAACAACCATCCGTTCGCTCTGAATATGCTGCAGACGGGGAAGACATTCAACGGACGGCCGGCGATGGGATCATGGATTGGATACGCACTGGGCACAGAAAATCAGGATCTGCCCTGCTATGTCGTGCTCCGTGATCCGGCCGGTTACAACACTTCGGGAAAGATGGTGTGGTCCAGTGGCTGGTTACCTGCGGTGTATCAGGGAACGGAGTTCAGTTCATCCGGTTCTCCGGTGCTGCATCTGCACCCATCAAGACGCGTGTCTTCTGAGTCGCGGGAGCGGTCTCGTCGGTTTCTGCAGGAACTCAATGTGGAACATCTCCGGAACTTTCCGGGAGAATCCGAGCTCGAAGCCCGCATTCAGAATTTTGAACTGGCCGCTCGGATGCAGCTGACGGCTGCGAAGGTGCTGGATCTGCGGTCAGAAACCGAGGCGACTCGTAATCGCTACGGTCTCGACAACCCAGCCACAGCGGGCTACGGAACACGCTGCCTGATGGCGAGGAGGCTGGTGGAATCCGGAGTGCGGTTTGTGCAAGTCTTTCCGCCGCTGGATCCGTCGTTTCAGCCATGGGACACTCATTCAAATCTGCAGCAGGGTTTGCAAAAGATTTGTGGCTGCGTGGACCAGCCGAGTGCGGCGCTCATCGCGGATTTGAAGGACCGCGGACTGATGGATGACGTGATTGTGATGTGGACGGGCGAGTTTGGTCGTTTGCCGATCACTGAGGGAGCAGACGGACGCGACCATAACCGCCATGCCTTCAGTTCGATCCTGGCCGGCGGTGGTTTCAGGGCCGGCCATATTCACGGAGCCACCGACGAGTTCGGCTATAAGTCGGTTGAGAACCGGGTCAGCGTTCCCGATTTGCATGCAACGATTCTGCATCAGCTCGGAATCGACCACAGGAAACTGACCTTCACGCACAGCGGCCGTCCGGAACGTCTGACCGATCCTGATGTCACAGGGGCCAGGGTTGTTCAGGACCTGCTGGCCTGAAAACGTTCAGAATGCTGCTGCTCTCTGCAGCGAATGCCTTCCGTGTCGGATGCCGTCATGCAGCAGCAGTTTGGCTGCCTGAATCGGCGGGTTCGAGGTCACGAGGATGGCGGCCAGGGGGCGGTAAGGCTCGTGCACAGCCCCGTCGCCAATTCCGGCACGCAACCGTCCCGGACTCACGTTGACGCTCAATCTTGTGTATCCTTCCCGCACACACCGGCGATTCCCGCGTTTTTCGTGGCTCCCCACATGTCCGCCTTCAAAGAGTTCGAACGGCAGATTTCCGATGCCATGCATGCGGATCAGTTCGCTCTGCGCCAGATGCTTCGCAGTATCACTGCTGCTGAAAAAGGTGGACGCCCTTTCGATCGGCTGCTGGGCAAACTGCAGGGACAGTTGCAGCGCAGTCTGCAGCGAAAGCAGCAGCGAGCTTCATGGCGACCGCAGCTGCAGTGGGATCCTGAACTCCCGGTAGTGGCACGGCGTCAGGAGGTAATGGACACCATTGCCGCCAGCCAGGTGGTGGTGCTCTGCGGGGAAACGGGTTCCGGCAAATCGACTCAGCTGCCCAAAATTCTTACCGAAATGGGGCGTGGCATCGCGGGTGTCATCGGGCATACTCAGCCCCGCCGCATTGCAGCGCGTTCGGTGGCGGCTCGCGTGGCGGAGGAACTGGGCTGCAAACTGGGGCAGGAGGTCGGATACCGCATTCGCTTTACTGACAGCAGCGGGCCTCTGACTCGCATCCGTCTGATGACCGACGGCATTCTGCTCGCCGAAACCCAGAATGATCGCTGGCTCGACCAGTACGATACCATCATTGTTGACGAAGCTCATGAACGGTCGTTGAACATCGACTTTCTGCTGGGGTACCTGAAACGTCTGCTGCCTCGGCGTCGTGACCTGAAGCTGATCATCACGTCGGCCACCATTGATGCGGCTCGTTTTGCTGAACACTTTGGGACCGCCGGTCGACCGGCGCCAGTCCTGCAGATTTCCGGCAGAACCTGGCCGGTTGAGATTCGTTATCGACCTTTGGATGAACCGCAGGGCGACGGTGCCGACGAAGAGCCCCGCGACTGGCTCGATGGTGTGGCAGACGCGGTGCAGGAACTGGCTCGAGAAAATTCCGGCGACATCCTGGTGTTTTTGCCCACCGAGCGTGATATTCGTGAGACGGCAAAAGTGCTGGGCGGACGGCGACTTCCGGGAGACCTGCCGGAGCGATCAACAGAGATTGTGCCGC
>SXXK01000333.1 GCA_005791255.1 Planctomyces sp. | reverse complement strand
ACCCAGCAACAACGCCGCAGACTGAATGCTCTGCGACGCCTGCAGCACATCGATGGCAAATGCCTCAAACAGGAGAGTGAACCGGCTGTGCTTCTCGGCCCACGGAACCGCAATTGTCTTTACTCCGCATGATCCTTCATCGAACACGTGCCCCCACACTCGGGGCACACAACATGGTCACCAACGAACTCCAGAGGCAAAGTCAGCGTCTTGTTCCGCACGTCCAATTGAACATCCGCGATCACCCAGTCCTGATTCAAACCAACCAGCTGATGGTAATGCCGAGACAGAGGGTTCATAGGAATGCCTCAGAAAAACCGCATTTTCACTATTTTCAAATCCCAGTCAATTCGACAGGCTCCCACAAAAATCTCAGAAGAACCTCCAGACCGTGGCACGGGATCCGATATCCGGTGCTTGCCCTTACCCCGGGAATGATGTAGTGTGCGTGTATGCGAACAGCGAGTATTCGGGAGTATTCGTGATCAGTTTCCCGATGTGCAAGGCAAGGTGGGGCCTGAAGGCCTCTGAAGAGTAGCGCGCTGCTGCGGTGATTCCTGCTGTGCTGATGATGGAATCGCTTCTTTTCGGCCGTTTTGTAATTCGGCCTCGGCAGTTCAGTGAAAGTGCGCTCATGGTGTGTGTCAGGCGGAAGAAAAGGCAATCAATATGTCGGTAAACGCTGGTATTTGGATCGATCATCACAGGGCAGTGCTGGTACGAGTGACCGGTGGGGAAGAAGAGATCACTGAGATTGAATCTGACGTTGAGAAACCATTTTCGTTACCGGCCGGCTCCGGTTCAGGCTCTGAGCATCCGCAGCACTATCTGTCGGAGATCAAGCAGGAGCACAAATTCATGAATCAGTTGAACGGCTACTATGATGAGGTGCTGAAGGCACTTCACGGTGTCGAACGACTGCTGATCTTCGGTCCTGGAGAGGCCAAGGGTGAGTTTCGAAAGCGGCTGGAGTCGCAGCATTTTCCTGTGAAAACAGTGGAGATTGCCACTGCCGACAAGATGACGGATCCGCAGGTCGCTGCGAAGGTGCGCAAGCATTTCGAGGATTTGCAGACGCACGGCTGAGGAAAATGTCTGTGCGGTTTTTTGATGTTGTGTGGTCAGAAACGTGGCAGCTTTACGCAATTCCAGCCAGTCCGCTCGAGCATGAGATCGGACTGGCTGTTTTCGTTTTGAATGCTCACTGCTGTTCCGGACAGCAGTGAATGTTTGAGTGTGCTGCCGGATCACTGTGCAGGCCGTTTTTTCGTCAGTTTTTGTGCGGGGTGTGATTCGGGTGTTTGGTACGCTTCAGCAGGAATTTTCCGCGTGGAACGAAGGTTCCGGGTATTTTCATGTGGCGGAGGCGAGAGCAGGTACGAGGGAGTTGTGGCTGATGGAGAAAGACAAATCGATTCCGGTGTTGCCGAGTCGTTCGCTGGAGCGGACGATTCGTTTTTATTCGCGGCTGGGTTTTGAGGGTCGTCTGCTGGCTATGGGGACCTGGGCCATTGTGACTTGCGGAGATCTTGAGCTGCACTTTTTCCCGTATCCGCAGCTGCAGCCGGCGGAGAATTACGGGGGGTGTTACCTGCGGGTGTCCGATGTGGATGGGCTGGCTGCGGTGTTCGGTCAGGCGGAATTGCCGCGGTCGGGGATACCGCGTGTGGAGTGCGTTGAGGACAAGGTTTGGCGGATGCGTGAGTTTGCGCTGATTGACGAGGACGGCAATCTGGTGCGGATTGGCAGACCGATTTAGTGTCATGTTCGCCAGCTTTGATTGCTCGCGTGACGGGTTTTGGCGGAGTAGACTGCGGCAGTGTTCTTTGCTGAGGAATCGGTGTTTCTGCATATTGTCCTGCGAGGCTGCTCGATGGATCCTGGTGAAGCGAAGTCTGAGGAAGTAATGCTGGCACTGCCGAAGACTCGATTAGAGGTATTGCAGACGCGGTTGCAGCGTCTGAATGCGGACGGCAGCAAACTGTTTCAGCTGCCATTGGATGAAGTGTCATCTGCTGAGTTTCGCAGGCCACAGGACCCGCGGGCATATCTGTTTTTGGGTGCGGCGATCGGGACCGGGGTGATCGGCCATTTTGTCTCGCAGTACAACTGGCTAAGTTGTTGTCTGTATGTGGTGGGACTGTTTGGCGGGGCTCTGGCATTTTTCGGGTGGCGGAAGGACCAGTTGGTTTTGCAGATCCGCGGGGCAGAGATGGTGGTGGACTGTGATGAGATGGCGAACGAGGTGCAGTGTTTTGTGCTGGCGCTGAATGTGCTGCTGGGTGTTGAGCGGAACCGGGCGGGTGAAAGATAGTGGTCAGTGGCGGTAGTGGGTAGTGGGTAGTGGGTAGTGCGTGGGTGGAGATTTGATGATGGCAATTCGGCTGATGGCGGGTCGGCTGGAGTTTGTGCTGGTGGCAGCAGCGATATTGGCTGTTCAGGATGGTTTTTTGGTTGTGCGGGCGCAGGAGTCGGCTGCTGCTGTCAATTTTGATCGTGAGATTCGGCCGATTCTGTCGGATTTATGTTTTACCTGTCACGGCCCGGATGAGGCGCAGCGGAGCAGTGGGCTGCGTCTTGATCAGCGTGACGGTTTATTTGCTGAGCGGGAGGGTGACAGTGTGGTGTCGCCGGGGAATCCGGCTGCCAGTCTGCTGGTGCAGCGGATTGTGTCAGCGGATCCTGACATGCAGATGCCTCCGCCGGAGTCTCAGCGTCATCTGACGGACGGGCAGAAGCAGCTGCTGAGCAGGTGGATTCAGCAGGGGGCGAAGTGGTCAGAGCACTGGGCATTTGTTCGTCCGCAGTTGCAGGTGCCACCGGTTACGAGCAATCCGGTTTGGTGTCGCAATCCGATTGATCAGTTTGTGCTGGCTCGGCTGGAGTCTGCTGGTTTGCAGCCATCGCCGGAGGCGGATCGCAGAACGCTGATTCGCCGGGTGACGCTGGATCTGACTGGGTTGCCACCGAAGCTGGATGAGGTGGAGGCGTTTGTGGCTGATCAGTCTGCGGATGCGTGGGAGCGGGTGGTGGACCGGCTGCTGGCATCACCGGCTTATGGTGAGCACATGGCGGTGGCGTGGCTGGATGCTGCTCGTTACGCGGACACCAGTGGTTATCAGAACGATGGGCCGCGGAGTATGTGGCGGTGGCGGGACTGGGTGATTGAGGCGTTCAATCGGAATCTTTCGTTTGATCAGTTTACGGTGGAGCAGATAGCGGGGGATTTGCTGGAGAATCCGACTCTGGAGCAGCGGATTGCCACGGGGTTTAATCGGAATCATCGGGGCAATGCGGAGGGGGGTATTATTCCGGAGGAGTATCAGGTGGAGTATGTGGCGGACCGTGTGGATACGACTTTTGCGGTCTGGCAGGGGCTGACGATGGGTTGTGCGCGGTGTCACGATCACAAGTATGATCCGTTGAGTCAGCGGGAATATTATCAGGTGTTTGCGTGGTTCAACAATCTGCCGGAGTCGGGACGGGCGATCAAGGAGGGCAATTCACCCCCGTTCATTAAGGCTCCATTACCGGCACAGCAGCAGCAGTTGCGTGAGTTGGAGCAGCAGGTTGCGCAGGCGGAGCTGCGGATCAGGGTGTTGCGGCCGGAGCTGTCCGGGGAGGTGGAAAAGTGGAGTGCAACGGCTGAAGCGAGTCGGGAATCTGATTGGACGCCGACGGCAGGGCTGCAGCAGGTGTATCCTCTGGCGGGCAGTCTGTTGAGTGATGCGGGGCATTCGCTGACGCTGAGTCCGGAAGGCGTTGAGCCGATCTGGGTATTGCGTGGCGGGGAGCGGGCACTGCTGCTGGATGGGGGAGCGATTCCGGAGTCGACGACTGTCGGGGGTTTTGGGTATTTCGATCGTTTTTCGCTGGCGGCGTGGATACGGCCGGACGGTTCCGGGGGTACGGTGCTGTCGCGAATGGTTCCTGTGGAGCAGGGTGAGGGATACAGCGTGCATCTGCAGGACGGGCGGGTGCAGGTGAATCTGGTGAAGCGGTGGCTGGATGACGCGATTCGGCTGGAGAGTGAGTCTGTGCTGCCGGCTGGTCGGTGGGTGCATCTGGCGGTGGTTTATGACGGGACTCGTCTGGCATCGGGGGTTCGGCTGTATCTGAACGGGACTGAGGTTCCGCTGACTGTGCGGCTGGATCGTCTGAATCAGACGTTTGCGGTGAAGGCTGAGCCATTTCGGATTGGTGGCGGGCACAGTCGATTTCGTGGCGCGATATCGGATGTCCGGGTTTATGGTCGTGATCTGTCGTCGGAGGAGGTGGAGTTGCTGGCCGTGCCGGAGTCGGTTTCAGAGATTGTGAAGCTGGAGGCGGGCAGTCGGACGGAGGTGCAGCGGCGAAAGCTGGAGGGAGCGTATCTGGAGCGGCATGCGAAAGGTGAGCTGCGTGAAGCTTTTGTGCGACTGCCGGTGCTGCGTGGGCAGCTGCGAGAGCTGGATGATCAGATACCGACGGTGATGGTGATGCAGGAACTACCGACGCCTCGCGAGACGCGTGTGCTGCTGCGTGGCCAGTATGACCGTCCTGGTGAGCTGGTGCGGCCGGGTGTACCGGCTGCGTTTGCGGGGAATTTTGTCAGTCGTCACGGGAACCGGCTGGATCTTGCTCGCTGGCTGGTGAGTGGCGAGAATCCATTGACAGCGCGGGTCGCGGTGAATCGTTTTTGGCAGCGGTATTTTGAGTACGGTCTGGTGCGAACGTCGGAGGATTTTGGATCCCAGGGCGAGGTTCCGTCGCACCCTGGGCTGCTGGACTGGCTGGCGCTGGAATTTCAGCGGAGTGGCTGGGATATCAAGGCGTTGCAGCGTTTGATTGTGACCAGTGCTGTGTATCGGCAGTCATCGCGGCAGTCACCTGAGCTGCAGGCGCTGGATCCGGACAATCGCCTGCTGGCGCGGGGCAGTCGGCGTCGATTGTCGGCGGAAGCAGTGCGTGATCAGGCGTTGGCTGTGAGTGGGCTTTTGGCTCGAGTCACAGGCGGTCCGTCTGTAAAGCCGTATCAGCCGGAGGGATTGTGGAAGGAGATTGCGACGGACATGGAGTATGAGCAGTCGCGGGGGGCGGATTTGTATCGTCGCAGTCTGTATACGTACTGGAAACGCACGGTAGCTCCGCCGCTGATGGTGACATTTGATGCGACAACGCGGGAGGCGTGTACGGTGAGTCGTGGTCGGACGAATACACCGTTGCAGGCGTTGGCGCTGATGAACGATGTGACTTTTGTTGAGGCAGCGCGAGTGCTGGCTCAGCGTGAGCTGTCAACTGGTGCGAGGAGTGTTTCGGAGCGGATTGAGCGAATGTTTCGTATGGTGACGTCGCGAGTTCCGACGGCGCGGGAGCTGCAGATTCTCAATGCTCGTTACGAGCGTAACGCGAGTCTATACAGGCAGCAGCCGGAGGCTGCGTCGGCGCTGAATCGGACTGGAATGACGGCGGTGGATGAGACGGTGGATGCTGCGGAGCTGGCGGCGCTGACGACGGTGGCGAGTGTGCTGTTGAATCTTGATGAAGTGATCACGAAGGAATGATGTGATGTCAGGCATGATTGAGCAGCGGCTGGCAGGCGGGCGTCGGGGTTTTCTGGGGTTGGGTGCCGGTGTATTGGGTGCCGGTGTATTGGGTGCCGGTGCATTGGGTGCCGGTGTATTGGGTGCCGGTGTATTGGGCCCTGGTGCATTGGGTGAGCTGCTGGGTGGTGAGAATGAAGCGGCGCCGGGCCAGGGCATTGGTGATGGTCCGCATGTTCTGCCGCGTGCGAAGCGGGTGATTTTTCTGTTTCAGTCGGGGGCTCCTTCGCAGCTGGACCTGTTTGATTACAAGCCAGGACTGCGAGATCTGCGTGGCACGGAGTTACCGGAGTCGGTGCGACAGGGGCAGCGTCTGACTGGTATGACGAGCAGTCAGTCGAGTTTTCCAGTGGCACCGACGATGTTTCGTTTTCGTCAGCGTGGTGACAGCGGTGCGTGGGTGAGTGATTTGCTGCCGCGAACGGCGGCGATTGCTGATCGGTTGTGTTTTGTGCGTTCGATGCATACGGAGGCGATCAATCACGATCCGGCAATTACTTTTTTTCAGACGGGATCGCAGCTGGCCGGTCGGCCCAGTCTGGGTTCGTGGCTGTCGTATGGGCTGGGGAGTGAGAGCAGTGACCTGCCGGCATTTGTGGCAATGATTTCCGGTGCGGGTGATCAGCCGCTTTATGACAGGTTGTGGGGCAGTGGTTTTTTGCCGACGCGGTATGCTGGTGTGAAGTTTCGGTCACAGGGTGATCCGGTGCTGTATCTGTCAAATCCGGCGGGAATCAGTCGTGAGGTGCGGCGTGGTCTGCTGGATGATCTGCAGACCCTGAACGGGCTGCGTCTGGAGCAGACGGGTGATCCTGAAATCACCACGCGGATTGCGCAATACGAGATGGCCTATCGTATGCAGGCTTCCGTGCCTGAATTGACGGATCTGTCGAACGAAGCGGCGAGTACGTTTGAAATGTACGGGGAGGAGTCGCGTCGTCCGGGCAGTTTTGCGTGGAATTGTCTGATGGCGCGTCGGTTGTGTGAGCGTGGTGTGAGATTTGTGCAGTTGTTTCATCGCGGTTGGGACCAGCATCTGGAATTGCCGAAGAATATCGGTCTGCAGTGTCGGATGACGGATCAGCCGTCAGCGGCGCTGGTACTGGATCTGGAGCAGCGTGGTCTGCTGGAAGACACGGTGGTGGTGTGGGGGGGAGAATTTGGTCGTACGGTGTATTGTCAGGGCAGGCTGACGGCGTCGGACTATGGCCGGGACCATCATCCGCGGTGTTTTACGATGTGGCTGGCGGGAGCTGGGATTCGTGGTGGTCAGACGTGGGGCGAGACGGACGATTTCAGCTACAACATTGTGCGGGATCCTGTGCACGTGCATGATTTGAATGCGACTTTGCTGCATTTGCTGGGGTTGGACCATTTGCGTCTGACGTACAAGTTTCAGGGGCGGCATTACCGGCTGACAGATGTTCATGGGAATGTGGTGACGGGACTGCTGAAGTGAGTTGTGGGTTGTGTTTGATCGGCAGAAAATGCCGGATTGGGTTGAATGCTGAATCCAGCGGTGGTGCTCTGCCTGTTTGTATGCATCGCGATGGGATTTCGCTGTTGTTTGACCGATTAAGAGGGATGGGAGTTCAGAGCGTCGTGGAAACGAGTTGGGTTGGGGACAGTTTGCATGTCACTGGCTGAGTTGCCTGTTCTGGAGCGTGCGCGGGCTGTGTACGCCGATGGCAGTCTGCTGGAGTGGCGTCCGTTGAATGGGCTGCAGCGGATGATGCTGCGCTGGGAGCAATTTTGTCCGCTGAATGCTGCTCACGTATTGACGCTGAGCGGATCTGTGACAGCTTCGTCGCTTGGGGACGCGGTGAGAGCGGCATTGGGGCGTCATTTCCCGCTTCCGGCGGAGGTGTGTACTGGCGGCAATCGCATGCGGTGCGGGGTCAGGCTGGGGCAGGGAGGGGACGTTGAGCTTACAGTATCATCTGTGCATCGGCAGCCGGAGCTGGCCATTGCGGGTGTGCTGGATCGTGAGCTGAATCGGTATTTTCCGGGTGGATTGCACTGGCCTTTTCGGTTTCATGCGATCTGTGAGACGGCTGATCGCTGGCATCTGGTGGTTGTGTATCGCCATGCCTTTATGGATTCGCGCGGGATCAGTGCGTTATGTCGTTCAGTACTGCGTGTGTTGCGGGGATTTGAGCTGACGGAGCCGGCACCGGGATTTGCGCCGGATCTGAGTTCGATTGTGCCGGCGTTTTCAGATTCGGCGGCGGCTCGGCATTCGGTGGTGAGTGTCAGTCGGGAGATTTTTCATGGTCTTGGGTCGTGGCGTGCGCAGCAGCGATTTGCGGGGCCGGATCGGTGTGTGACCGGGGTTGAATCTGAGAGTCTGAGTCTGTCAGGAGTGCTGCAGTCTGCCCGATCGCTGGGTGTTACGGTACAGGATCTGCTGCTGGCTGCGATGCATGATTCACTGTCTCAGATGTCGCTGGTGACGGGGCGGCGGCAGCGGATCGGTTTGTATACTCCAGTGGACCTGCGTCAGGAAACGGTACCTCCGGTTCCGGAGGCCAGCGGTCAGGTGCTGGGAGGTTACACTTTACGATTACCGCGTGAGCGTGGGGGATCGTTTGCGGATTTGGCGAAGCGTGTCTCCCGTGAGAGTCAGGCGATCAAACGATCTGGTCATTACCGTTTGTATGAGCGTCATTTGTCGTTTATGACGGCGGTGTGGGACAGATTGTCGCACCGTGCGAATGAGGTGGCGGGACCCTTTCTGGCTCCGGTTGCTGCTCTGGCATCGAATGTGAACCTGAATGTGTTTTTTGAGGATGAGCTGCAGTCCGGGCAACTGCTGGATTATTCGCGTTATACCGGGACGGGGATTATGACATCGATGATGGTGGGTTTGACGACGTGTGGGGCGAACTGCCGCATCTCGACGACTCATCATTCAACATTGTTCGCGGAGTCAGAAATTCGGGAGTTACGTCGGCGGGTCTGTTGTCGTCTTTTGGGCGAGTTCCAGCAGCTGTGAGTTGAGTGTGGCTGGGGCGGGGCAGGCTGAGTGCGGCGAGAGCGGCTGCGGCTCGAGGATCTCCGAGGTGCAGTGCTTTTGTGGACCAGTCTGAAGCAGAGGTCAGCTTCGCTGCCGGGCCGGGATTGATTGTTTCTGTGCTGCAGATGTCTGAGGCTGCTGACAAGGCTGTTCCATTCCACGTGCCGGGTGTTGTCCGGTTCCCAGTCAGTGAGATTGGCGAATTCGATATCCGAAACTTCGAGTGGTGGTACGCAGGCCTTGCGGAGGACCGGGCAGAGAATTCCCATGCGGAGCGCGTATTGTGATTCCAGTCTGACCCACCGTGACTGAACGGAAGAGGGAGTCCGGATTGGTATTACGGCGAAGGCGTTGCTGATGGCATGCTCGAGTGTTGTGTCCCGGAGGTCTCCGATGCGTCTGTTCTGGTCGATGAAAATGGGAATTCCGCAGTGTTCGAGTGCTGATAGGAAATGAATGCGTGGATTTGTTGCATGCTTATGAACCCAGTGCGGCATTGGCGTCGAGGATTTCAGAGGCTTTGGTGTTCAAAATGGCTTGTCTTGTGGCTGCTTCGGTTTTTTCGCGTGCTTCGTGTCGGAACTGGGTT
>SXXK01000332.1 GCA_005791255.1 Planctomyces sp. | reverse complement strand
GCACGGTCGCCAGTTCCAAAAGGTTCTCTGCAAGCTGGATTTCTGCAGCAACCTCCCAGAATTGCCCGGTAGATGGCCGCAGACGACTCTGCAGGATGCATGAAAGATTCTCGATAAAGCGAGGAATCTTCAGAGGACATTCAGTTGCCATCCACGAGATTGCGGTCAGGCTGTTCATCAGCATATGAGGATTCAGTTGCAGCCGCAGCGCCAGCAGCCTCGCGTCTGCCTCCCCCGCCTGAGCCAGGGCTGTATTCAGACGCAGCTCCGCCATTGCCTGCCGTCGCTGCAGAAGCACGACGAATAAACTGCAAAATATGACCGGCATCGCGACGAACCTCAGGGAACTGGGGGTCGACCCGATGGAAATCCATCCAAGCAGCTGGAGCATCAGCAGTGCCGCCGGAGCGTGACAAAGAATCAGTGTCCAAAACAATATGAGATTCTCACGACGCCCATAACGTCGCTTCGGTGCACTGGAGATCCAGAGTGCTGCTGTCACCACGATGGTCTGAAGGCCACTCAGCATGCGATTGATCTGCCTGAATGGCAGCAGGAAATGTGCGGAACAAAACAGCAACGCTACAGTCATGGCTACGAAAAAAATTAATTTGTCCTGTTTCGTCAGGTCCGAAAAACCCGTGTAAATTGCCGTAAATCCCAGCATGCTGACCGCTGCAAAAACTGCCATGAGGCTGCTGCCGGTTCGAATGCACCATTTCGAAAGCGAAATCCCCGGCAGTGACACAACATTATCGAACACTAATCCGTAAGCCAGAATGAAACAGCAGGACATTGCCAGCAGGGCAAAAGACCAGTCGAGAAACAGCAGTGAAAGCAGCAGAACAATCAGAACGACAACTAATGAGCCACCAATCTGGGCGTAGCTCAGAAATCGACGGTGCTGATCGACTCTTCGCCAGTCATCCTCTGTGGCAATCAACAACGGAATCGTCAATGAACCGAGGGACTGAATGCGACACAGCACAGTGACCGGAAGTCCCGGTTCAATATCGACAGTCAGTGACGGATAGTCCAAAGGAGCAACACCCGGGGCGGCCCGCAGACCATTTGGCACTGTCCGGGAAATCACACCTCCGCGAACCTCAAACCAATCCACGCGGTCAAGGCGAGTTGAGGGGATTTCAACAATCGCCCGAACGCAGCGGTCACTGCGCAGGTCAAATCGCCCCCAAATCACGGAGTCTGAAAAGCCAAACGAAATCACAGAGTTCAACGGGATGATTGTTCGTTCCAGATTCGCTTCCGCCAGGATCTGGTTAACAGTGAGAGTGCCGGTTGGATCTTCAAGAAACTCTCTGCGGTCGGTTGTCAACCTCGAACCGTGGTGCGGGTTCTGTCCAGCGAAAGGACTGCAGCCCGAAAAGGTGAGCACGAACAAATGCAGCAGGATCAGCCTGTAAATCCCGCAGACTTGACTGGTTAAATTGAGAAAGTTGATGGGCATAGTCTGCAAAACGAGTGATTTTTTTGGCTGACGCCGTGGGATACGCAGTCTGACCCGAGAAACTCTGTTTTGCAAATCGTGGTCGCCAGAGATCCCGCAGCACTCAGAAAAGTTGCGCCAGGGCATCAGAGAACAAGTCGTCAAGGGCCAAAAGATCTTCAGACTTTTCTGCCATTGGGGCAGCTGCTGTCGGTATTGCGATGCTCAGTGCTGCACGTGGAATCGGCACAGGGCCGTCCAGCGAATCGCAAGAGTCTGCTGAATCCGGAGCCTCCGCTGTCGGAGCAACCAGCGAGGTCGGTTCTACACGATACGTGGGCGGGAACAGCGAGTCCGGACCGTTAAAGTTCGGTGCACCGTCAGGGGACGTTTCAACCAACGTCACAGGCTGGCCATTCTCGGCTCGTGATACTGTCCGTCGTTCCCCCGGCAGGATCGTGCCCGACATGATGCTGTCGCCCGCCGTGGTGGGATCCAGATCACCGTATCCCAGAATGTGGCCCAGTTCGTGACGCATCACGGTGCCCAGGTCCACAGCCCCGATCGGGACCGGTCCGCTGCCCACGTGCCAGCCAAAGCCGAGTGCGTCGTCGTCCAGCTGAATCAGTCGGCTGCCGGCGAAGCCGAAGGCCCCTTCGGAATTCAGATCGGTGATCTGCACGGTGGCGTTCTGCAGGGCGAGGATCTGCCCCGGAGTCAGCCCCGTGGTGATCCAGTCGGCGATCGCTTCGCGGCGAGCCTCTTCCACAAGTTCGCTGGTGAGCAACTGCCCTGCTCTGCTGACAGATGCCAGGCGGGCCGTCGAAGTTTCCTCGAGTCCGTGTTCGTCAAAGGTGAGCCCGTCCAGTCGCTGCGGTGCCGTGGGCGGCAGGTCGGCGACGCTGGCGGCAAGATCCAATCCACAGACCAGCCAGTATCCGGTGTAGCCGGCCGGGGCGCGGAAGGCAAGGTCGAGGACTCCGTCGCCTACCACGATGTTGCTGATGGTGATTGTTGAAAACACGTTCTTTGCAAGTGTTCCGGACTGTCCTGAGTACGTTCCGCCCTCAGCCTCAACTCGTGTGGAAGTCTCCATCGTCGGATGCCCGACATAAAGTCGGACACTGTATGTTCCATTGGCAATGGTGTAGCGGAATCTGGCCTGTGCCGTGCCCTTGCCTGTGACTCCGTCACGGTAGAGATTGATCGTGGATACGGAG
>SXXK01000331.1 GCA_005791255.1 Planctomyces sp. | reverse complement strand
CGAGTTGCCTGCGACCTCCCGATCCAGGCCGCTGATAATCCCCGACGAAAGCGTCTGATTCATCCCAAATGGGCTGCCAATCGCAAACACTCGTTGTCCCACCTTCAGATCATCCGATGTGCCCAGCGTTACCGGCTGCAGCTCTCCAGCGGCTGCCCGAATCTGCAGCACCGCAATGTCACAACTGGACACCGCACCAATGAAATCCACAGCAAACACCTGCTTGTTCGGCAGCTCCACCTCCAGCTCACCAATTCCACCGAACACCGACGCCTCAACCACGTGCAGATTTGTGATGATCCTACCCTGCTCGTCCCATATCACACCAGTCCCGGAGGTCAGTTCACGCTTCGCCACAGCGTCCTGACCTATCCGCTCGTAACCCTGAGTATGAATCCACACAACGGAAGGTGAGGCCGCTTCAAACAGCCGAATTGTCGACTGTTCATCTTCCGCCAGACTGCCCCGCGGGGTCACCGTTCGGGGAGTGTAATCCGGCTGATTCCTCACCGAATCAACGATGATGCGAAACGTCAGGGCCGCAGCCATGACGACCAGAATCAGCACCAGCCAGCCATTGACGGCAGCCGTCGAATTCACCGGAGGACGAGACTCAGAGGGGGGCATCGACACTGTACTCTCCTGCACTCTTCTGCGAAATGCACTGCCCGGAATTCTAGCGTCCACACCTTTCTTCGCTTCAACGTATTCCGGGAATTTTCCCCACCCGCACGGGAATGCCAAAAAATCAGGCACCCCGCGAGTGTGCGGGACAGTGGCCCCGTCTAAACTCACTGCAGTCACACCACACAGGCAGCTGCCGGCCGGGCCAGGATTTACCACTGAACATGCGAACTGAAATACGCTGCCAGCTGGAAGAACTCTGCGGATACCCGCTTCCCGCCGCATGGCAGCAACTCATCAGCAACTACCCGCCTGCACTGCTCGCCGCCATTCGCGGCGAAGAAGATCTGCAGGACGAAGGTACCGTGGCACAGGTCGAACTGCTTGCCAGTGATTCCGCTGTCCTGCAGATCAACCTCGAAGTTCGCTGCGGTACGTTCCTCGATCCCAGGGGCCATGAATTCCGCTGGCCAGCTGCTTACCTCGTCATCGGCGAAACCGGTGACGGTGACTACTATTGCCTAGATACCACCGCGCAAACCGTCGCTGTACTGCAGTACCGCAGTCAGGCAGTCACGTTTGAAAACGCTGCAGAATCTCTCGAAGAATTTGTTGAACTCCTGCTCCTCGCCTTCACCGAAGGTGACCCCGACGACCCCGAACTTCTGTCCGAATTCCCGGAGACTGAGCCAGATGAATGCACCGATCAATATCCGAGTCCATAAGGAACGTCGGATACTGGAACTGCAGTGGAGCGAATCCGAAACTGCCCAACTGCCCTTCCGCACCGTTCGCCAGAACTGCCGCTGCGCCGTCTGTGTCGATGAACTCACAGGACGACAGATCCTCGATCCGGAAACTGTCCCCACCGACCTCGGACTGCTCGAAATCTCACTGGCCGGCAACTACGCACTGCGAATCCGCTGGTCCGATAATCACGACTCCGGACTGTTTACGTGGCGGCATCTGCGAGCCATCTCCGATGCTCTCAACGGCAGGACGCAGTCATGACCATCGAAGTTGAAGCAAAATTCCTCATCACCGAACTAAGCCAGCTGCTCGCAAACGCCGACGCCCTCGGGTTTCAATTCCCCGCAAATTCGGTCCTCGAACAGGACGAATACTTCAATCACCCGGCACGAGACTTTCGGCAGACCGATGAGGCGCTCCGAATTCGCCGCATCGGCGGCGAACTGATACTCACCTGGAAAGGTCCCCGACTGGACGCCCTCTCCAAGTCCCGCAGAGAACTGGAAGTACCGTTCGATGTGCCCGCAGATGACATCGACACCAGACTGCAGACACTCACCGAAATACTGCTGGCACTGGGTTTCACCCACAGCGGCAGCGTCCGCAAACTGCGACGCTCCGCTGCACTCACATTCGAGGGACGTTTATTCCATTGCAGTCTCGATGACGTAATCGGACTGCCGCTGCACGCAGAAATTGAAACCCTGGCTTCAGAAGAACAGCGACACGAGGCACTGCAGTCCCTGCTGCGGCTGGCAAAACGCCTGAATCTCCAGCAGCAGGAACGTCGCTCCTACCTCGAACTGGTCCTCACATCAAACCACGACGACTCAGTTCAGCCACCACCTGACGCACGATCGCTGTGACGTCCGCAGCATCAGGTTGCGCGTCGTTGCCACTGGGCAGAGGACAGCCGCTTACCGGCTGATCAGTGAATCCGTGTGCAGACAGCATGCATTGCAGCTCACGACTCAATGCATCAATGTCCGTCTTCTGCTTGTCGCTCAAAGGCTGACGGCCCTGCCCCATCTGGAAGCCACGCAGACCCACCGCTGCACGAAAGCCCTCCGGAAACTCCGCCGAATAGATCATCGTGTCAAACAGGCGAATCAGGTCATACTGCACCCGGCGAGCTTCATCAATCTGATAGGACACCGTCAGATCGTACAGCCGGCGAGTCAGTTCTGGAACCACACCCGAACTGGCATTCGTACCACCATCACAGCCAGCCAGCAGCATCGGCATCAGCGCCGCGTCCCACCCCGTCAGAAATGCAAAGTCCGGGCGGTTCGGACGCACCGCCTGAATCATCCGAATCATGTGCGGAATGTCACCCGACGAATCCTTGATCGCCACAATCCGCTCAAATTCCTCAGACAGTCGCTGAATCGTTGGCACGTCAATCGGACTGGCAAACATCGGAATGTTGTACAGCGTTACGTCAATCGGAGTGTTGCGGCCAATCTCTGCAAAATATGCGTATACCGAAGCCGGGCTGAGCTTGTAATAAAATGGAGCCACAATCGCGACAGCACGAATTCCCAGGGACGCATAGTACTCGCAGGCACGAATCGTCTCCTTCACATTCGCTTCCGCCGCTCCGGCCAGAATCGGCACCCGACCACGCACCTGATCCGCCAGAATCGCCACGATCCGCCGACGCTCTTCCGGAGTGAATCGAGTAAATTCGCCGGTCGAACCGTTCGGATACAACCCGTGGACACCCCGAGCAATCAGCCAGTCGGCGTAACGCCGCAACTCACCTTCATTGATTCCGCCATCAGCGGTGTAAGGCACCAGATTGGGAGTAAAAATGCCCTGCAGCTTCGATGCAGCCATGATTCCGAACTTTCCGATGACATCAGTTTTGACGCCGACAGCCGCAGCCACCAGCTTCACTCAGTTCCACTGCCCCTATTAAACCTCACAAACTGGCACCCGGCGCGAAGAATTTTTGGACGAACCCGCCGTTCCCGGGACCGATTCAGAGCACCGGTGGTCGCTGTGGCAGGGAAATCCGACAGCAAACACCCCCATGGGGCAGATTCTCAAGGCAAATACCGCCTCCGTGCTGCCGCACAATCCGCCACGACACACACAAACCAAACCCCAGGCCTCGCCCCGCAGAGCGCCCTGAATAAAACGGATCAAATGCATGCCGCAGTACCTCCGCTGAACTCAGCCCCGGCCCGTTGTCCTCCACACTCAACTCCACACAGTCCTCCACCGCTCGACCGGATACCACCACAGTTCCCGATCGCGATGCACCACGCAGCGCCTCACATCCATTCCGCAGCAAATGACAGATCAGAACTCCCAGCTGCGCACGATCCGCCGTCAATTCCGGATCACCTTCACAATGACTCCCCACAGAAACTCCCGCTGCCGCAGTCTGACGCAAGGCACCCGCACACTCATCCAGCAAACCCCGCAGACGAAACGGCTGTACATGCGGCTCCGGTGGCCGCGCAAACAGCATCGTGTTCCCGATCATATCCCTGATTCGCCACGCCTGTGCACCAATCGTCTCCAGCGACTGACGCAAATCCATCCCCGCATCCCCACGCAACTGCAACTGTGCCTGACCGATAATCGTCGCCAGCGGATTGTTGATCTCATGCCCCGCACCCGCAGCAAACTCCGCCAGGGCCTCCATCCGCGCAGGATCGGCCAGCAGCACTGCTCGCCCCGCAGCAGCTGACAGCAGACTCCTTGATACAGATTCCAGCAAGCCGCGCAATTCTGCTCCCGGCGGCAATCCGTCACCGGATTCCACCACCAGCCCGCACAACAGGTCCGGCCAGTGAAACAACTCACAGTGCTTCAGCTCGACACCGGCAGACGCAAACAGTTGCCGAAACAGACGCGGACTGACGAACACCGACAACCCGCCGGAAAGCTGCATCGCCATGGCCTGAAACTGATCATCGTCGCCACGTCGATACTGCAGCCCGCTGATTCCGCCCCCTGCAACGGCACACACGATCGTCACAGAACGACAACCGAACTGCCGCAGCCACACGTCCGCCACTGCCGCCGAAATGTCGCTCCACGAGCCTCCACGCTGCAGACAACGCAGCAGCTCCAACTCACCCACACATGACTCCCCTGTCCGGTCACCCGCCACCACTGCACCTCAAAAAACAAAACGGCCACCGAAAGGTGGCCGCTTACCCGATCTTACCCGCCACAGGCACGGCGGAATCTGCAATCTCAGATCCTCACGTCTGCAACTGCTCAATGTCCAGCAGACGACAGATGTTGTCGATCAGAGCCTCCACTTCAAATGGCTTCTGCAGGAAATGATTCGCCCCGGCGTTGCGCAGGTCCTGAATCTTGTCCGCTTCCACCATACCGCTGATGCAGATGATGCGGACGTCATCCAGAGCTGAATCGCTGCGTACCCGCTGACACACTTCCTTACCATTGATATCCGGCAGCATCACGTCCAGAACAATAATGTCCGGATGATACTCCTTCACCATCATTCCCGCATCGAAACCGTTATTCGCAACACGCACCTCGAAGCGACCGTCCGCCTGCAGAGCATCCGTGATCAGCTCCACCAGCTCAAGATCGTCGTCGACAATCAAAGCCTTGCGCTTGCCCGATTCCAAAGCGTCCGTCGGAATCCCGTTCTCCTTCATGAACTTGTACAGAATGTCACGAGGAATACGGCGAAAGCGAGAACCCGGGACGCGGAATCCCTTTAACTGCCCGGAGTCAAAGCAGCGAATGATCGTCTGCTGACTGACCTTACAGATCTTTGCCGCTTCACCGGTTGTGAACACTGTTTTCATTTGCACAATCCGTTTTGAGGAAAAGCGATGAGCTGCCAGACGCAGCATCCCATCGTCCGGAAGTTCCCGGACGCCATCCCTGACGCTTCCACTCGTGAACCCACAGGACTACCGACTCTGCAACCAACCAATCAGTACACCACATCGGCACACCAACAACTGCCGGCAGATACCGAGACAACTCCTGAGATCCTGAGTCAGAACTCGCCTAAATCCCTGAGAGTTCCGGACATGGCCGGCAGTCAGACTGCCAGGCCATCCCACGACACCTTCGCCATCACAGACCGCATCACTGCAGTCCGCATCAGCAAGGCAGGAGGTAAAGCTGAGTCCCTTCAGTCCTCTGGATCCTGCTCGACCTTCGGGAGTTCCCCCGACTTTGCCAACCCTCGATCCCGCCGATTGTATCCATCCGCATCAGACGGTCAACGGCAGTTTCCTTTCCGCATCTTGCCTGTATTTACGGCAAACTCATCGTAAATTCTTCGATTTTCTGTGCAGAATTCCCAAATTCCACTGGCAGGGCCGTTCCATCTGCACCGGAAAAACGAAAAAAACGGCGGAGTTACCCGCCGTTGTCAAGAGAACTGCACAACTTAACAGGTTCACTCAAGCCCCCGCTCCACCTTGTCCACAATCTCCTGCAGTGACTCCTGCAATCGCTCCCGCACCTTGTCAGACTGCTCAGATAAGGCACGCAGATACTGAGGACTCAAGGCTCGATTCAGTTTATCCAGCATCGAAGCTGCCCGCTTCCAGAACTGCTCTGCCGTCAGCTCCACACGCTCCGCCGGATGCTCCTGAACACTGACCGGGGCACTGCCGGCGTCCGCCCGAAATGGCGCATAACCCGTGTCTCCCGAATCCCGAGCCACTGTATCCATCGTGGCTGTCGCCACACCAGGCCTTGAACCGCCCAGCCCTGCCCGATCACCGGCCCCGCTCGGCACATAATCCGCCGGATCCACAACCCGAGACAGCGGCACGGTCGACGTATCCACCCCCGCCGGCGCCGCCCACTCAGAATACCCCTCATCACTCTCCGTAAACAAATCCTCACCACGCTGAGCCTTCCGCCAGGCACGCATTTCCGCAACCGTCGCCGCTTCATCGCGAGCCCACGCGAGACAGTCCTCGGCATCATCCCAGTTCAGCGCCACATAAAAGAATGACCACTTCAGCGCCGCATAACTTTCATACACCCCGCCAAACTTCTCCCAAACCCGACGACGCTGAAAAATCTGGTCCCCACTCAAGCCCACCATCTGCCCAAAATCCGCGTCCGTGCGCCCCTTCGCATATCGCGATGTCCACTTCGATGCACACTCACCCACCACCCAGTTACACTGGCTGACAGCATCCCGAGCCACCTGAATCAACTGATCTTCCGTCTCTGCCATCGCTGCTTTCCCGCTGCTCACCAATGACACACCACCACACAGACCTGCATGCTACGCTTCAAAATCCCCCGCTTCCATTCGCCATTCCGCGAACCTGCCGGGAATCCACAATGTCCTGCTCCCAGCCACTCCAGCATACCAAAACCACAAAAATACCGCAAAACACCAAAATTCACAGAAATCCGGCAAAGGTCACCTGATGTGCCGAAAAATGCCCAGATTGCCTCCTCTGAGATTTCCCCGGGAATTGACTCCAGCAGCATGGACCTGCTGCCGATACACTCGTTATAAAAATCCGGAACGGTGGGCTCGTGACATACTACCCATCACTCCCAGATTTCGCTCGGGGCGGTAGCCAAGTGGCTAAGGCAACGGATTGCAAATCCGTCACGCGAGGGTTCGACTCCCTCTCGCCCCTCTTTCAAAAACCTTTCCAGCTGGCCCCCAGGCCCCTGAGAAAGGTTTTTTTATGCGCCGCTCTCAGCACCGCCTCTAATCCGGAGCCTGCCCATGCACGCCCCCAAACACCTCACAGCATCGCCCCGACGAAACGTGCTGCTGACCGCCTGCTGCTGCATACTGCTGCTGGCCACGCTGACACCCACCGCCTCGGCACAATCACAGCGGCTCGAACTCGGAAGACGACTCAAACGCTTCGAAATCGCCTGGGAACAGGCCCCCGCTGAACAACGCTCCGAAGCCGTCAAACCCCTCAAACTGGCCGTCAACAGCTTCTTCAGCCTGCAATTGTCCCAGGCCGGCCAGCAACTCGACAATGCATGGTTCGCCGTCCGCAGCACCACCCCCCCGTCACAAACCGAAAAAATCGCCGTTGCCCACACACTCTCCGCCCTGCCCTTCTGCGCTGTCCCCGAAACACCCGAAATCACACTGCTGCTCACCCCCTTCTATCCCGCAGACAAAACCCTCCCGGATGGAACTCTGCTGCAGCTCGTACTCAAAAATCCATCCCGGGAAACACTCGCCGAATTTCAGTGCCCGGCCTCCGCCGCCATAGCCGGAACCACCTGGAACACCGGGCCCCTGCCCGCAGGCGATCACTGCATCGAAGCTACACTCATCGCCGAAAATCAGCCTGTCCGACTGCCCGACATCAGCATCAGTCGCATCCCGGAACTTCCGCAAAGACTTGAAAAGCTTCAGCAGGCGGCCGACACACTCCGTCAGCAGGCACTGTCAGCCACTCCGGCCCCCGACCTGCCCCCTGCCACACTCGCCGCTGCCGCCACCGCTCGCAGCGAAATCGCCCTGCTGACAGCCGCCAGCGCAGGTCGCGCCACCGAAGCCGACTTCCCCCTGCTGACCAGACTCCTCGTCGCCGAACAACTGGCAGCCACACCCCAAAAGGCCACGGATATCATCGCTCAGTACAGATCACCGCAGGACCTCTGGCTGACACTCGCAAAAGGCAGAAAATCGGCACCCGTCCGCCTCAGACTGCCCGCTGCTGACACAGCGCCACCAGGGCTTCCCGTAATGTTTGTCTTCCACGGAGCCGGAGGCAGCGAAAACATGTTCTTCGAAACCTATGGTGCCGGACGCACCATCAGCGAAGCCACCCGCCGCGGCTGGCTCGTCGTGGCACCCGGTCAGGGACTCCTCGGACTGTCCCTTTCCGTCTCCGATATGCTCGATAATCTCGAACACTTCGCGAACATCGACCGCAGTCAGGTCATGCTGCTGGGACACTCCATGGGAGCAGCCCAGGTGATGCGGCAGATGCAGCAGGACCCCGCCTGTGCCCAGGCTGCCGCTGCTCTCGGCGGTGGCGGTCGCCTGACAACTGCCGCTGCTGCCACTCTCAAACCCGTACGGTGGTACGTCGCAGCAGGAACCGAAGACTTCGGACGTGCCGGGGCCATGCAGCTGCATCGCAGCCTCAGTGCCGCCGGGGTCACCAGCGAATATCACGATTTCCCGAACGTCGAACACCTCGTCATCGTGCAGGCCGCCATCAACGACGTCTTCCGCTTCTTCGATCAGTCACTCGCTGACAACCAGGCCACCAGATAATCACAGCCGACGCTGTGCCCATAACTGCTCCACTCGCATTCGCCGCTGCTGCAGTTGCTCGCGCTGCTCATGCAGCTGATCCAGCTCTCTCTGCAGCAGACACTCCCGCCCGGATTCCCCGCCGAGATTCGCCGCCACAGCCAGATGCTCAGCAGACTGACGCTGAATCTCCAACACCACCCGGCCACTCTCCGCCTCCAGCTCTGACAGCCCCCGCAATGCCAGCTCCAGTTCCCCGGCCACCGATGTCGACTCAGCCACACTTTCATTGAACACCGCCTCCTGCTCACAAACCAGGTGCCTCAGCTCCGCAAATCGCTCACGAAAGGCCAGCAACAGCCGACTCCGCTCTCGGTCACCCCCGGCACATTCCCCGCACAACAACGTCAGCCGCCCACGCAAAACACGCCGCAGCTGCTCGTCCGGCGACAAATCCACCTGCAGTTGGCCGACAGGAAACAAAGCCTGCAGACTGTGATTCGACTGCGGCCAAATCGCACTCCAGCCGCACGGAACCTCAGAACTGCGCCTCCACACGACATAATTTCCAATGTGAGTCCCCTGTGCCAGGAACAACAGCAGGTACCACTGAGCACATGGCAGCAGCCAGCAGAAATGTCGCCATAACAGACTCCAGCGACACTGCACGCGACCACGTGACACCCGCGTCAGTACCCACAACAAGGCCACCAGCAGCAGCGGACTAAACAACACGGTCAGCACAACCAAAATCTTCCAGCTCACAGACACCTCGATCTTTCCGCCACCGGCGGATGATTGACGAATTCACAATTCCTCTCGTATCACCCGATCTGCACTGCCTGCAAGAATCTCCTGCCTCAGCAGTTCAGTCGCCAGCCGCAGCAGCTCAGATTCACGGTCCACTTCACCGCGAGCTGCTGCAGCGGCCCGCTCAAGCTGCTGACGCTGCTGCCACTGGCCATCCGCTGACTCCCGACGTCGCTGCACCTCAGCCAGGTCACCCCGCAGTCGCTGCAATCGCTCCCGCTGCTGCTGTAACTCCAGCTGCACACACTGCAGATGCTCCGCCTGCCGCAACCGCTGCTCCCGCTGCTCCGTCGCCTCCTGTCGCCGCCGCTGCAGTACCTCGGACTGTTCCACAATCGCCTGCTCCGCCAATACCAACCCACCGGCTCGCGCCGGCAGATCCTCATCCGGCACCTCAGGCGAAGACAAACGCTGCCGCAGCTCCAGACACCGCACCAGCAGACTTCCCGCTGCCAGTTTCAGTTCGCCACCCGCAGCCGGTGAAAGCCTCTGCGCCCACTCAGCCTGCAAACGGTCAACAGCCTCACAGACCTGATTCACAGCCGCCTGCTCAGCACCACCTGCCAGCCCCCTCAGCTCCTCACGGACTGACTGAAGCTCCGCACGCAGGATTCGCAGCTCACCGGATTCCGTTGAACGCAGCTCTGTCAGCCGCCGCAGCAACTGCGAAAACTGGTTGTCCGACTCCGACACGGCTCCGCCTGTCAGCCTGGCCAGACACACCTGCTGATCCTGCTGCAGCTCCACCAGCCTCCGCTGCAGCGGACTGCCCGACTCCACGGCCGGTTCAATTCGCCGCAGCTCCTCACCCACTACCGCCACCAATCTTCTGGTCAGTGCCAGATATTCC
Source organism: Planctomyces sp. (assembly GCA_005791255.1). Classification (GTDB taxonomy): domain Bacteria; phylum Planctomycetota; class Planctomycetia; order Planctomycetales; family Planctomycetaceae; genus SXXK01. Next base: position 9,837 of record SXXK01000331.1, on the reverse strand, counting down.
GCGACCTTCAGCGCCGTTCGCTGCTCAGCCTGCTGCCCCCAAAGCTGCCACCGATCCATGTTCGACAACGTGTTTCGCAGCATTGTCCCCGGAACAATCGAACAAATCCCCAGCACCAGCAGCCACCTGCAGATGCCGAGGCCACGACCAGTTTGTGCCCCTGTTCCGCTCATCGTCCACGGCTCCCGAAGAACACCGAACAATCAGGTGAAGATCACAGCCCCGCTACCGGCGCAACAGCGGCAGCGCCACCGACACGTCGCAGTCGCTCCAGCAGCTCCTGACGTTTCGCCGCCCTGCTCAACTCACTCTCCTGACCGTCATGCAGATTTCCCCGCGCAACATTTGTCGCCTCGGCCTCCGCAACCTCCGACCGCAGCCCCTCCAGATGCCTCCCGATTTCCGCAGCAGCCGAACCACCCGTCCGACCAGTGGACTCCACCAGATCCAGGAGCTGACGCCGGCTGCCCGCCTGCTCACGCCGCAGCTGCAAAGACTGCCACTCAGCCTCAGAACGCCTCAGCAGATCCTCCATCTCGCCCACCAGACCTCGCCCCGCAGCCAGCACTTCCTCCAACTGCACCAGAGCCTCCCGCTGCTCCTCCAGACGACGCTGCTCCCGCTCCTGCTCACCCGTCAGTCGCTCCAGCTCGTCCGCAAACTGCGTCTCCGACCACTCCCGACCAGCAAACAACACCGTCCCCTGCCCCTCTGCCAACGGCTCCGCAGCGGCCGCAGCAGCATCCCTCAGCAACACCGATCGCCGCTCAATTCCCAATTCCAGATCACCCACCAACTGCTGCAGACGTGTCCGTTCCAGAACTGCCAGATTCAGCTTCGCACGCCGCTGCACAATCTCTTCGCGGAACGCAGCCAGATCATTCGCCAGCTTGCGGTCACGCACTTCCCCCGGCAGCTGCTGCTCCACCTGCCGAGCAGAATGCTCAAGCGTCGCTCGAGCATACCCCTGAGCAGCGCTGAACCCCCGCCCTGCCGACATCAGAATCAGCAGCACCAGCGCACTGCCTGACCACCCAATCACCCTGACTGCTGCCCACATCATGCACCTGCCTTCCAGTTTGGTTCGTCATCCCGATCCACACAGGACCACAGACACCAAACACGGAAATGCAAACCGCAAATCCCGGAACCGCCTGAAAAAATCAGCGCCCCGCCACGGAAATGATCACCACCCCCGCCATCAGACCGGCAATGCACACAGCCTTCACACGCCAGTTCTGCTCACCATACATCCGAATCCCCGCCACAAACGCAATCACCACAGAAGTCCTGCGCAGCGGAGAAATCACCGATATCAGAGCACCCGGCTGCTCAATCGCGTGAAAATACATAAAGTCCGAAACCAGCAGCAGCAAAGCAATCGCCGGAATTGACCAGCGCCACTCAAATGGACTCGACTCCCGACCCGCTCGCCACCACCAGATCGCCAGCGGCAGCATCACCGGTACCAAATACACCGAAAACCACGCCTGCACCGTCGCTGACCGAAATCCACTGTCAGCCAGCAAAAACTTGTCGTACAGCGAACTGCCGGCACCCAGAATCGTCGCCACCACCATACAATACACCCAGCGATCCCGGTGAAACACTATGCCCTCGCGACGACCAGCCAGCGAAAACGCATAAAACGAAACCAATACCACCAGCACCCCCAGCCACTGCCACAACGCAGGACGCTCACCAAGGACCAGCACCGCCGCCAAAATCGTGACAAACGGGCTGCTGGCACGAATCGGAGCCGCGATCGATACCGGCAAATGCTTCAGTGCAAACGAAGCAAATACCCACGAACTGCCGGCCAGCAGCGACTTGCCAGCCAGCATCAAATGCCCCGTCACCCCCAGATCATCAACCCGCACAAGATCAGACGGCAGCACACCCGGCAACAGCCTCGATACCAAAATCACAGGCACATACACCGAGGCAGAAGTCAGCACGTTGAACAGCAGTACCACCGGCACCGCATTCCCACGCAACGACTCCTTCTTCGCAATCTCATACAAACCCAGAAACACCGCCGACAGCAGACTCAACACAATCCAGTTCATGGCCCACCCAAAAAAACAGGCCCATCCGCCAGAAACGACGAACAGGCCCGGTTGCGTCCCAATCTGCCCCCCAAAAACAGGGGCACATCGATTACAGAATTGCGCGAATCTTCGTCAGAAACTCCCGATTCGTCGGAAAACGCTCCATCGTCTTCGTCAACTGCTCCATCGCCTCCACCGGACTCAGGCTGATCAGACTGCGACGCAGCATCGTAATACCCTCCAGCAGATCCGGAGCCAGAATCTTCTCCTCACGGCGAGTACCGGAACGAGTAATGTCGATCGACGGCCAGATGCGACGATCTGCCAGCTCACGACTGAGCATCATTTCCATGTTGCCCGTACCCTTGAACTCCTGGAAAATCGCCTCGTCCATCCGACTGCCGGTGTCAATCAGTGCCGTACCACAGACCGTCAGTGATCCACCTTCGTCAAACCGTCGAGCCTGACCGAAAAGCTTCTTCGGGACGTCCAGAGCACGAATGTCCAGGCCCCCGGTCGCCGTTCGACCCGTATTGCTGTACTTATTGAACGCACGAGCCAGACGAGTAATGCTGTCCAGCAGAATGAAGACATCCTTGCCCTCCTCTGCCAGACGCTTCGCTCGCTCAATGATCAGCTGCGCGATGCGGATGTGACTCTCCACGTCGTTGTCCAGCGATGACGAAATCACTTCGCCCTTCACCAGCCGACGCATTTCCGTCACCTCCTCCGGACGCTCGTCAATCAGCAGTACCATCAGGTGGATTTCCGGATGATTCACACTTACCGAATGAGCAATGTCCTGCAGCAGCATCGTCTTGCCCGTTCGCGGAGGCGCCACCAGCAGTGCACGCTGCCCCTTACCGATCGGACACAACAAATCCATCACCCGCATCGTCAGCGGTCGAGGACCCGTTTCCAGTCGAATCTGCTCAAACGGATTGATCGCCGTCAACTGGTCAAAATGGCGAATCCGGTCGTAGTCCTCAGGAGTCAGACCGTCGATCGTTTCAACTTCCAGCAGACGGGGACCCTGATTGTGAGTCCCCGCACCAACCTCACCACGGACCAGTACCCCCTCACGCAGACGGTACTTCTCCACCAGTGAACTGGAGACAAAGGGATTCGAATCCTCTGCAGCATAATTCCGCTTCGGATCCCGCAGAAACCCATAACCCCGATTGTGCAGCTCAACCACACCTTCAAAGGTACCCTCAATCACCTCAGCCGAAGGCGAAATGCTCCGCGGCCTCCGCGGCATGCCACGGTCGCGATCGCGATCACGATCACGGTCACGCCCGCCTCGACCACCACCCATCGGCTGACCACCGCGATGAGCCGTGTCGCCACGGCGATCACGAGGCCCGGGACCAGCCGGACCACCCCGACGACCACCGTGCCGACGATTGCCACCATCCTGACGACCAGCATCAAAACGCGGACCGTCATTGCGATAACCCTGATCACGAACAAAATGATCCCGCTGCCCCTGTTCTCCCGGCCCACGGTCTCCCAATCCCCGATCTCCCGGCCCACGATCTCCCGGCCCACGATCTCCCGGCCCACGATCTCCCGGCCCACGGTCTCCAAACCCACGATCTCCAAACCCACGATCTCCAAACCCACGCTCTCCAGGACCCCGTTCTCCCCCGCCGCCACGACGGCGACGACGGCGACGACGACGAGATGGTCGACGGTCATCACCATCGTTCACATCGTATCCGCCACCACCAGAACCCGGGGCACCCTCGAAATCCCCTTCACCCTCGCTGCCCTGAACACCGCGGTCCTCGTCGCCGTCAGAGCCTCCACCAAACAACTCGTCCGTATAACGCTCCAGATCGTCCCGACGACGCGGCGGACGGGAAGAACCAGATCCACCAAAGCCCTCGTCACCACGGCGACCACGGCCCCAGTCTTCCCGGACACCTTCACGAACACCTTCAGCAGCACCCTCAGAACTCACCCGCGGCTCACCACCAGCCTCGCCTGCCGATGGGCCGTCTTCGTAACGCGCTGACTCATCACGACGCCGCGGGAATCGACGCCCCCCCGAATCACCATAACTGTCCTCCCGTCGACCGCCACGACGACCACGATCACCTCGGTCACTACCGCGATCCCCGCGGTCACCACCGCGGTCACCTCGAGGCTCACCGCCATCATCGTCAACAAAATCCAGCTCGTCAGTGCTGAAATATCGCATGCCAGTCTGCGACTCAACGTCCGCCAGCTGCCGCTCAAAACGATTCGATGTCCGATCCGTCGACTCCGACCCAGCAGCTTCCACCGGCTCAGCCGCCGCGTCACCCTCCGGGACACGCCGAGTCTCGCGGCGCAAACCACGCTCCGTACGCACCCGCCGCGGACGACGAACATCAGCGTCCTCGCCCGCAACAACTGCAGATTCACCGGCGTCTGCCGCACGAACCTCAGCCACAGGCTCCACACGCTCCGGACGCTCCACAGGAGCCCGACGGGCTCGGGTCGGACGAGGCTCTGCAGGGGCCACCGGACCTCCTGCATCCGAATCCACACCCGAACCAAAGTCATCAGATTCTGCCGGTGCAACCGCATCCTCCGCAGACGCTGCTCGCCGCGAACGCCCCGGAGCTCGGGGTTCATCTGCTGATCGGGATGGTGATCGACGACGCGGACGTGGGCTGGTTCCGTCAGAATCGGAACTACGTGAAGGCATATCAAAAGCTCGGCAGGACAGTAATCGGAGAAACAGCAGTCTGCACAATCGGACCGCTTCAGATAATTTTTACCGGCATGGATCCCGCAGCCACACTTGCAGCCCGCGCTCCGGCAAACAGCCGGCACCCAACTTCCGGACAGGCCACCGCCAGCAACGCAATCGCTGATGCCCGTGGCCAGACTAAGGTAAAACTGACTGCCTGATACACAGACAGCTCAAAACACTGAACCCCTCGAGATCGTAGCTTTCGAGAACATAGCCCTCGAAGAAACGACCCCGAAAAAACGAGGCCATTGCAGGGATTCCACGACTTGCCCCCCCGAAACAACTTCGGAAGACCACAGCCACCTGCCCGCTCCAGAATGCCCGCTCAGGACCACCGGGCGCCCGCCGCGACACTGCCACCGCAGTCACGGAATTCAGAGCACTACCAGTCGGCAGCAAATCGGAACAGCAGCCGAAACCCTACTGAAACGCCAGCGAAAACACCAGCGTGAACAACCGCAGAAATGCAAAAAATCAGCCAGCAACACACACGACAAAACACAACAACAGGAACAGCGGGCGGACAATACCGGACGAACAACCCGACCAGACAAACTATCCGACCAGACAAACTATCCGCCAGCATCACCCCCCAAAACAATCCCGCAGCGTCTGTTCCACCCTAGTATTAACGGATCAACCCGCTGTGTCAATTCAACTCCTGCGTCCAGACAAAAACATTTTCAATCGCACTCCCGGATGACTTTGACCGCTCCGGACACCGACCCTGAGGATCAGACGGGTTGCAACGGCAACACCCCACAACTCCGCAACGACAGAACACCCGATACCGCAGGTAAAATCGGCCACGAAGTCCGCTCACGCCCTGCAATTCTCCCCCCACACCGGAATTTCAACCCGCTTCGCTGCCGAAATCCCACCCAACCTGAATGCTGTCCCTCACACCAGACCATCTGCCCGAAAGGATCCGAAAGATGCGTTCCATAACCGGCCTCGCTCTGCTTATTGCCCTCACAGCCTCTGCCGCAGCCATCGCCGGTGACACCCCGGTACACGTACTGCCTGCCACCTCCGCAGTCAGGTCCGTGCCCGTTCAGCCAGTCGCCGCACGCCGCGTCACACGCAGCTCAAAACAGACGTTCTTCGGCAAAGTCATGGAACTGGAACGCCGCAAAAACGCCTGGCTGCGACGCACATTCCTCGGTCGCTGACGCCAATCGCTGCCCGCCCCGCAACAACTCCCTGCCACGGGGCGCTCTGCTTTGCAACAGATCGCCCCCCCTCGGCCGCCCACACGCCTGAAAACTAGCCGCCGCCGGACGCCCCGCCAGGACCCCGACGGTCACGCCCACGGCCCGCACCGCCTCCACGAGGACCATTCCGAGGGCCGCTTCGCTGACCACTGCGGCCACCCGAAAATCCGCCACGACCACGCTCACCCGGACCTCCGGATCGACTGCCACCAGGTCGGAAGCCTCCTCCCGGACGAGCACCACGCCCGCCAAACCCTCGCCGCTCCTCACCACCCGTTTCCTCGCCGCCCGGGGCAAAACCACCCTCTCGCGGACCACCCTCTCGCGGACCACCCTCTCGCGGACCACCTTCTCGGAAACCACCGGGACGCGGACCGCGCGGTCTGCGCTCGCCGCCACCACTGCCCCGGAATTCACCTGCATCCCGACGCGGTGCACTTCGCCGCACCTCAGCATCACCCAGCTCAGAAATCTGCAACTGACGACCTGCCACCCACGCCCGACGCAGCTTCTGGAAAATCTCCGGTGGCATCCCGGCCGGCAACTGCACCGTACTGAAGTCGTCAAAAATATCAATCCGACCAATCCGACCACTGTCCAGGCCGGATTCGCCCGCTATTGCTCCCACGATACTCCCCGCACGCACATCGTGCACACGCCCCACCTCCAGCCGAAAACTCTGCATCGGCCCCTGCTCTCGCTCGCTGCGAAACGCCCCCCGCGGCTCCCGTGACTCGCGACGATCACCACGCTCAAAGCCACGCTCACCCCGAGCACCGCGATCGCGGAAACCAGGCCGGCGGTCACCACCACGCTCGGAAAACCCCGGAGCCCCCCGGCGAAGTCCACCAGGACCGCCGCGGCGACCACGCTCATCCTCCAGTTCCACCTGCGGCAACTCTTCCCGACTGAGCAATTGACGGCCACCCTGTGCCATCACCGCCAACGCCCCCAGAATTGCCTCCGCCTCCAGCTCCGGACGCTCACGCTGAAACTGCTGCATAATCGATTGCAGCGTCTCACGCTGAGGATCCTCCAGAGCCCTCACGATCGCTTCATGAAAGGCCGACACTCGCTTCTTGTTCACAGCCCGATTCGTCGGCATCGGCATGGGCTCAAGCGCCTGACCCGCCGCATGCTCAATGCTCGACAGCAGTCGACTGGCACGCGGATGCACAAACAAAATCGCTTCCCCCTGCCGACCCGCTCGACCCGTGCGGCCAATCCGATGAATATATGCCTCACGACCACGCGGCAGATCAAAATTTATCACGTGACTCACTCGCGGCACATCCAGCCCGCGAGCCGCCACGTCAGTGGCTACCACCACATTCAACTGACCACCACGCAATTGCTCAATAATCCGTTCCCGCTGCGCCTGAACCACATCGCCATGCAGCGCCGCAGCACGATGCCCCTGACTGCACAAATACTCCGCCAGAGGCTCCGTCGTACTCTTCAGCTTCACAAACACAATCACCGCATCAATCGGCTCCGCCTCCAGAATTCGAGACAATGCCGCTTCACGATGATGATTCGACACCACCACATACCGCTGACGAATCGTGTCAGCCGCCGCTGCACGCTGCACAATCGTCACTTCAGCAGGATTCCGCTGATGCTGCTGAGCAATCGCGCGGATCTGAGCCGGCAAAGTGGCCGAAAACAGGGCCGTCTGACGACCCTCCGGCGCCTGCGACAACACCCACTCCACACTCTCCGCAAAACCCATCCGCAGCATCTCATCCGCTTCGTCCAGCACCAGACACCGCAGTCCGGCCAGATCAAGGGATCCACGAGTCATGTGGTCCATGACTCGGCCCGGAGTCCCCACAACGATGTGCACCCCACGGTTCAACTGAGAAAACTGAGGCTGATACGCCGCACCACCGTAGATCGCCAGACAACGAAAATCCCGCATCCCCGATGAATAACGCTCAAAAGCAGCCGTCACCTGCAACGCCAGTTCACGAGTCGGCACCAGTACCAAAACCTGCGGACGACGCTGTGACAAATCCAGCAGCTGCAACATCGGCAAGGCAAATGCCGCCGTCTTGCCGGAACCCGTCTGAGCCTGACCAAGCACATCCCGGCCAGCCAAAAGCAACGGAATCGTCGCCGCCTGAATCGGAGTCGGTTCGGTGTAGCCCAGCTCAATCAATGACTGCAGCAGTGCCTTGCCCAAACCCAGCTTCGCAAACTCCGGAGGCATCAGAGCTGAAACATCCACCACACGAGGAACCACAGGTACAGCCGCCACCGGCTCTGCAGCAGCCGACTCAGCAATCACCGACTCAGCAGCAACCGACTCAGCAGCAACCGACTCAGCAGCAACCGACTCGGCAGCAACCGACTCGGCAGCAACCGATTCAGCAGCCACCTCCTGCTGCGCCACCAGGGGTGCTGTCTCCGCAGGCACCGTATCCGCCACTATTGGCTCAGATTCCACCTGCACAGATTCCGTTGCCCGGCCGTCTGCCGAAACTTCCTGCGCCACTGCCAGTTGTTCTTCGTGTTCCTGAGTCATCCGCTGCTGCCAATCTGCCTGTCAGTATTAAACCCGCACCACTTAACCACCAGAATCCACACCCACCACACTCAACGGTCTCGCGCTGGTCGTCGCCCACCGGAAGACTCACTCGCACCACCAAAAATCCCGGTCCCAAACTCATCAGCCCCCGGCGCTCCGCGACCACGCGACCGATCACCATCAGCGCCCCGCCCACGCGGCTCCCCAGGACCCGCCTGACGACCACCTGGTCGCGCATCAGGACGTCGCTCCGGACGACGCTCAGACCGCTCGCCACGCCCGTCTGCTCGCTGCTCCGCACCCGACTCGGATGTCCGCTGCGGTCGGCGGGAATTCTTCTGCTCAGGACGCTGCCCGACCGCGCCCTCAGGTCTGCGCTCAGGACGCTGCCCACCTGATGCATCGGGCTTGCGCGGAGCTCTCGGCTCAGGACGCCGCTGCTCGGCATCACGCTGTCGACGACGTTCCTCATGCCCCCGAAATCGCCAGCGATCCTCTGCCGATTCACCCGCACCACGTTCACCCGCACCACGTTCACCCGCACCACGATGCTCACCACGCGGTGCACCACGTCGCTCACCGCGTTCCTCACCACGACCTGAACGCTCACTTCGCTCGCCGCGGTCGTCAGATATCGCGGCCGACTCCGACAAATCAAAATCCGCCAGAGACAACTGCCGGATCGAAAAACCAATCAGCTTTTCAATACTTCGCAGCATCCGTCGCTCCTCGGGATCGCACAGCGACACCGCCTCACCCACCGCCCCCGCTCGGCCGGACCTGCCGATCCGATGCACGTAGGTTTCTTCTTCGGTCGGCATGTCGTAATTGAAAACGTGCGACACCTGATCCACATCGATTCCTCGAGCCGCAATATCGGTGGCCACCAGAATCGGAGGCCTGCTGCTGCGAAACTCCTCCAGCGTTCGCTGGCGACGATTCTGACTCTTGTTCGCATGAATGGCTGCCGCCGTCAGGCCAGCCTTCGTCAGCTGTCGCACAATCCGATCCGCACCATGCTTCGTGCGACTGAAAACAATCGCACGCTGAGGCACCAGGCGGTTCAGCAGCTGCACCAGCAATGCCGTCTTCTGCTTCTGCGGCACAATGCACACGCTCTGTTCCACCAGCTCCGTCGTCTTCTGCTTCGGCTCAATCGAAATGTTCACAGGATCCCGCAAAATCGTCGCTGCCAGCTCCCGTATCTCCGGCCGCATCGTGGCCGAAAACAGCAGCGTCTGACGCTGCTTCGGAATCCGCTGCAATACCCGCCGAATCGCCGGGAGAAACCCCAGG
>SXXK01000038.1 GCA_005791255.1 Planctomyces sp. | reverse complement strand
TCAAGCCAGCCAACTGCCCCGGCAGTATCGAAAAAATCCGTTCGAGTGACTCCGGGGCAAAGGGCCATGACGGTGACACCGCGACTGCGAGCTTCAGCCCAGAGTGCTTCGCTGAAGTGCAGAATGTATGACTTGCTGGCGGCATAGGCACCCATAAAGGCGACTGGCTGAAAGGCGGCCTGAGACGACACGTTGAGAATGGCACCGTGACCTCGCGCCAGCATCTCCGGGAGAAATCTCCATGTCAGGTCAGTCAGCGTGAGCAGGTTGACATGCAGCATTCGCCGGATGTCTTCCGGAGCCGTATTTTCGATCTGACCGATGATGCCCATCCCGGCATTGTTGATCAGCAGTTCGACCTGAATTCCCAGCCGACCGATTTCTTCGTGCAGCAGTCTTCCGGCTTCCGGTTCGGCCAGATCGATGGTCACGACATGGCAGCGGGTGCCGTGTCGAGTATTGAGATCCGTGGCCAGTTCGGTCATGCGATCCTTGCGGCGGGCCGCGAGGATCAGGTGCATACCGCGACTGGCGAGCTGCACAGCAAATTCTGCTCCGATCCCGGACGACGCGCCCGTGATCAGCGCCCAGCGATCGTTGAAATTGTCCAGCACGTGGAAATCCCGACCAGCAAATCAGTGTCAGTGATTGAACATGAATTCGCGAGTGTTCATCAGTGCCCAGACCAGGTCCTGAAAGGCCTCGCGAGCGGCGCGAGCCGGTTCGATGGGATTTCCGGCTGCGTCCGTCTGTGGAGAGATTACGTATTCGACAGCTGTCTGCAATTCCGCAGGAGACGGTTTTCTGGAAAAGGCGACCAGGTACAGCTCTTCAATCCGCTGTTCCACCGGCAATTCGCTTTTGGCAAGCTGTTCGGCGCGGGCGCTGCCGGAGGCCAGTTTGCCGCGGATGTCACCGGCATTCATCAGATGCAGGCTTTGTGAGAGGCTGGACGACTGGCCTCGCTCGCATTCGCAGACACTTTCGTTTTCCGGTCTGCCAAACACCCGCAGAAACGGCGACGCCGTATTGTAGCTGTTGTCCGGCAGCGCGATGGCCCGGGTGCCGGGTGGAAGGTTTGGAAAATCGGTGCGAGTCCCTGCCAGGTCGTCGATGGCATCCAGCAGCACCTCGGCCTGCAGGCGTCGCGGATAGTAGCGGCTGTAATTCTGCTGATCGGCCAGATTATCGGTCAGCGGAGCGGAACTGAGCTGCCAGGAGGACGAAGTGACAATCAGCCTGACGAGGCTGCGCAGGTCAAAGCGGCTTTCGATGAAGTGTTTTTCCAGGGCAGCCAGAAGTTCCGGGTTGGTGGGCGGGTTGCTTTCGCGAATGTCGTCCTCCGGTTCAATCAGTCCGCGACGGAAGAAATGCTTCCAGTAGCGATTCACCAGGGCTCGGGCGAAAAACGGATTGTCGGGGGCTGCCATCCAGTCTGCCAGCAGCAGACGGGGATCCTGATCCGGAGCAATCGGCGGGATCACTGTGCCGAGTGCGGCAGGTGCAATGGCTGCGCCGCTGCGAATATTGACAGCCGTCGCGACGCCCCGTTTGTGGAAAATCATATCTTCACCGCGAGTGGCCGTGGGTTTGCGACCGACCTGCGAGAAGAATGCTGTGAGGCCGTAATAATCATTCTGGCTCCACCGTTCAAACGGATGGTGGTGGCATTGTGCACATTGCATGCGAACGCCGAGAAACAGTTGAGCGACGTCTTCCTGCTGCTGCTTCGGCTCTTTGACTCGCTTGTACCAGGCCACCGGAGGATTGCCGATCACGGTCCCCGTGGCTGCCAGGATTTCACGGACAAACTGATCCCAGGGTTTATTGGCGAGCAGGCTGTCCCGCACCCACGCGTGGAAAGCGAAATTGGAGGTAATATCGCTGGCATCGTCCCTGCGGTTTTTCAGCAGGGAGGTCCATTTGCCGGCAAAAAAGTCCGCATGTTCGGGGCTTGCCAGCAGCCGATCAATCACGACATCCCGCTTGTCGGCCGCGGTGCTGGCCAGAAATTCGGCGGTCTCAGCAGCGGTCGGCAGTCGCCCTGCGACATCCAGAGTCACTCGCCGCAGAAACACGGAGTCATCTGCCAGTGGCGATGCTGGTACACCCAGTTCTTTGAGGTTGCTGAAGACCAGTTCGTCGATGAAATTCCTTGTCGGCGGGAAGGAGTCGACGGGAGCTCCGAGCGGTACTGCCGCATTGAAGACCGACACCAGACCCTGGTAGCGGACCATGACTGACACCTTGCCGGGCAGATCGGAAACTTTGACCAGGCCGGTTTCGGACACTTCAGCCATGGCCCGATCGTTTGATTCGTACAGTGCGCGGTGTGTGACGTCCCGCGTGCTGCCATCGGAGTACTCGGCGGAGACCTGCAGCTGCTGGGTCTGGTGACGCTGCACTGTGCCTTTGGCCGGAGTCACTGCGAGTCGGACCATGGCAGGAGCCGTGCTGCCATCCCACAGGGCTCCCTGCCGAATCCATTGGACGAGTATTTTTGCGGCTTCTGAATCTTCCGCGATACGCCGGCCGCCGCCGTGCGGCACGGCACCGGTGGCCTTCAGCAGCAGCAGGCTGTTTTCCGGTACGGCGGGGAACAATCTGCGTCCGCGGGCCTCTTTGACCAGGTGTTCGTAGTCTTCAGCCGGTTCGAAGCCCAGCAGAGATAACTGGAATCCATTCTGCCCGTTGCCGGCTTTGGCATGGCAGACGCCGGCATTGCAGCCATGCCGGGTCAGCATCGGCATGACGTCGTTCACGAAGCTGACCGGAGGCTGTTCGGCAGTCGCGGATGACGCAGATGTGACCGTGGCCACGGCCGAGGCCAGCGTGGCGAAAATCAGGCTGAAACGGAATGCAACACAGCGTTTTTTCGACATCACGGCCACCCCGAACGAATCTGCCCTGCCCTGCACCTCCTCAGACCAGTTCCTTCATCGGCTCGCGAATATCGAGCAGGAACTGCGGTCGGCCTGTGGGATCGGAGATCGTTGTGTTCATCACGTCGATCCCCAGGTTATGGTAGGCGGTGCCGATAATTTCCTGCATGTGGACTGGTCGGGAAACAGCATACTCGCCGAGACGGTTGGTGGCTCCGATGGCCTGTCCGGGGCGAATTCCGCCACCGGCCATGAGGGCACAGCTGACCTGTGGCCAGTGGTCGCGACCGGCACCGTCATTGACGCGCGGGGTGCGTCCGAATTCGCCCCAGACGAGCACAGTGACGTCCTGCAGCATGCCGCGCTGTTCGAGGTCCAGTACGAGGGCACTGACGGCCTGATCCAGTTTGCGGCCGTGGTCGCGTACCAGATCGAAGTTTTGGCCGTGGCTGTCCCAGCGTCCGTAGGAGAGTGTCACCGAGCGGACTCCGGCTTCCACCAGGCGGCGGGCCATCAGGATCTGCTCGTTGCAGGTGGGGGCCCCGTCGTACTGGTATTTATAAGGTTTGCCGTCACCGTAGCGTTCGCGAATTTCAGCCGGTTCTTTGGAAATATCCAGAGCTTCGGCCAGTTTGCTGGATGTCAGCACGCCAAACGCCGCCTGCGTGAAAGCGTCGACGCCGTTGATGGAACCGCGACTGTCCGCGGCGCGTTTGAGTTGATCGAGGCTGGCGAGCAGGGTTTTGCGATCTTCGAGCCGGTCGAGGGAAATTCCGTTCAGCGTCAGGTCTTCCATACCTTTACCGTTCGGTCGGAACGGCTGGAAGGCGGCACCGAGAAACCCGGCGGGGCCGGGTTCCGACCACGGTACATGGGATGTTTTTTCGGCCAGAGCGACCGAGGCGGGGATGCCGGGATCGCGCTGTCCGTAGAGTTTTCCGAGGACGGAGCCGATGGCCGGCCGCCCGCCGATGGATTCCACATTGCGGCGATTCCAGCCTGTCAGACACTGAAACCCGTCGTGAGCACCTTCGCAGCCGACGACGGAACGAACGACCACCAACCGGTCCATAATGGCGGCCAGCTGCGGAAAACACTCGCCAATCCGGATCCCGGGGACAGCGGTATCAATAGGGCTGAATTCCCCGCGAATTTCGCGAGGTGCTTCCGTCTTGATCTCCCACATGTCCTGATGCGGGGGCCCCCCGCCCAGAAAGATATTGATGATGGCCTTGCCCTGCCGGGCGTTTCCGTTGGGTGTCGCAGCTTCGGCTTTCATCAGGGATGCCAGCGTGGCCGGTGCGGCTGATCCCATCGCAAAGCCACCGATCTTCAGGAAACTGCGACGTGCAACGCCGTCGCAGTAACGAGCGGACTGACCGAGAATGGTAAGCATGTTGAATACTCCGGCGATCAGGAGGGATCCGGACTACCGGTCACCACAGGGGCTGCGGCGAACGGTGGCAATCAGGGGGGAGGCACCAGACAGGGGCAACCTGCAGCGGTTTACAGCGGTCTGATATCCAGAGAAATCGACAGTCGGAGGCTTCGGCAATCGGGATTGATTGCCGAGTTCCTCCAAAATTCTGGACCAAAAGCGTGGCGGAGTCCAGTCTTGAAGCGTTGCAGAGGATGAATCGGGGGAAATTCCGGTGGAATAAATGCGGGGACAGGTGTTTAGTGGAAAAGCGGGAAAAACAATGTTCGTGGCGGCAGCCTGTTCCCGCAGTGGCTGGTGCTGTAGACTGTCGGGCGGGTCTGCTGAGTGAGATTTGGCTCCATTTTTTCTTTCCTGACACAGTGAAAGGCATTCCATGCGGATTTCAGGGCGATGGCTGGCGGCGTTGGCCGTACTGCTGCAGTTGACGGTTACCGGAGCGGTTCAGGCTCAGGACAAATGGGTTTCGCTGTTCGACGGCAAGACTCTGGATGGCTGGGAAAAGGTCGGCAGCGACAAGAGCAACTGGGCGGTGGCGGACGGTGCAATTCAGGGCAGCGGTGATCCGTCGATGCTGGTCTGCACAAAAGGGCCGTACAGGAACTTCCGTTACCGTGCGGAAATCAAGATCAATGACAAGGGGAACAGCGGTCTGTATTTCCGCACGACTCGCAAGCCCGGCTTCACTGACGGTTACGAGGCACAGATCGACAGTACTCATACGGACCCAATCCGCACGGGTTCGATCTATGGCATGAACCATGTGTACAAGCGACTGGTGGAGCCGGACGCGTGGTTTACCTATGACCTTGAGGTGCGTGACGACATCTGGCGTGGTCGCCCGATGACGCGGATTCGGGTGACTGTGGATGGCAACGAACTGTACGAATATCTGGATTTTGATCTGACGTTCAAGGAAGGCCATTTTGCCTTCCAGCAGCATGATCCGGGCAGCCGTGTGTCGATCCGCAAGGTGGAAGTGATGGAACTTCCGGAAAAGAAGTGAGTGAATCTGATCTGTCAGGAATTGCAGCGGCGGCATGCGTACCATGCCGCCGGTTTTATTTTCGTTTTCTGCTTTGGAACTGCCCTGTCCCATGCCGCTGCTGAGTCTGAAGAATCTGACGTTTACGTATACGAAGCCGACCCTGCTGGAGAACATTACGCTGCATATTGAGCGTGGTGAGCGGATCGGTCTGGTGGGGCGCAACGGTGCCGGCAAATCAACTCTGATGAAGCTGATTGCCGGTGTGCTGCGTCCGGACGACGGGGTGATTGAGCTGCAGTCTGAGGCTGTTGTTGCCAGGCTGGAGCAGGAAGTGCCTTCAGGGGGTGATCGCACGGCGTTTGAGGTGGCAGCGGACGGCTTTGGAACTCTGGGGCCTGCAGTTGCCGATTATCGCAGTCTGGGTCATGCGATGGCTGCGGGTCATGTTCTGACAGCGGCAGAGCAGAAAGTCTATGAGCAGGCCAGCACGGCGCTGGCGAACGCGGAATCGTGGTCGGCTGCAGATGATCTGGAAGAGCTGATGCTGGAGATGCAGTTGTCTCCGGACGTGAAATTTGCGGCGTTATCGGCGGGTATGAAGCGGCGGGTGCTGCTGGCGGCAGCGATGATTCGCCGTCCCGATGTGCTGCTGCTGGATGAGCCGACAAACCATCTGGACATAGAGTCGATTGTCTGGCTGCAGGGTTTTCTGAAGCGGTTTGAGGGCACGCTGATCTTCGTGACTCACGACCGTATGTTTCTGCAGGAGCTGGCCAGTCGGATCATCGAGGTGGATCGTGGTCGGGTGTTTGACTGGACCTGCAACTATCAGACGTTTCTGGTGCGTCGGGATGCGCTGCTGGCTGCGGAAGCGATTGAGCAGGCTCAGTTTGACAAGAAGCTGGCTGAGGAGGAGGTCTGGATTCGCCAGGGCATCAAAGCTCGCTGGACTCGCAATGAGGGGCGAGTGCGGGCCCTGAAGGCGATGCGTGAGGAGCGCAGTCAGCGAAGGCAGAAGCTGGGTACGGCAAAGCTGCAGTTGCAGGAGGCTGAGCGATCCGGGGCCCTGGTGGCTCGGCTGGAAGATGTTTCGCATGCGTTTGGTGAGCGGACGGTGATTCGGAATTTTTCCACCACGGTGTTTCGCGGAGACAAGGTGGGGATTATTGGTCCGAACGGCGCCGGCAAATCGACTCTGCTGCGGATCCTGCTGGGAGATCTGCAGCCGACATCTGGTAAAGTCCGGCTGGGCACAAACATTTCGGTGGGTTATTTTGATCAGCTGCGGAGCCAGCTGGATGACACGAAGACAGCGCGAGAGAACGTCAGTGATGGCACCGATCATCTGATCATCAACGGTCAGAAGAAGCATGTGATGGGATTTCTGCAGGACTTTCTGTTCAGTCCGGACCGGGCACATACGCTGGCGGGATTTCTCAGCGGCGGTGAACGCAATCGTCTGCTGCTGGCAAAGATGATGTCGAAGCCGTCGAATGTGCTGGTGCTGGACGAGCCGACGAACGATCTGGATGCGGAGACACTGGAACTGCTGGAGGACGTGTTGCCGGCGTTTGGCGGGACGGTGTTTTTGGTCAGCCACGATCGGGCGTTTTTGAATAATGTAGCGACCAGTCTGATTGTGTTTGAGGGGGATGGGCGACTGGGTGAGTATGACGGTGGTTATGACGACTGGATTCGGGTGCGGGATCAGCGGCTGGAGGCAGCGCAGCGGCAGACCGAGAAGCCGGCAGGAAAATCGGCAGCGGTGTCTGTGTCGGGCGGGGCAGCGTCGGGCAGTTCAGCGGCAGTGGTGCCGGCGGCTCCAGCTGCAGCGGCACCGAAGCGGCGACTCAGTTTTAAGGAACAGCGTGAGCTGGAGGATCTGCCGGAACGGATTGCGGGACTGGAGCAGCGGCAGAAGGAACTGAATGTGGAAATGGCAGCACCGGGATTTTTTCAGTCCGGCGGGACTCGGATTGCTGCGGTCACGACAGAGCTGGCGAAGGTGAGCGATGAACTGCTGCACTGTTACGAACGCTGGGAACTGCTGGAAGGCGGCATGTGATTTATGGTGCTTGTTCGAACTCTGCTGATGGCGGTTTTGATCGTGATGGGATTGCTGGCATTTTTTCAGCGCAGGATCATGTATCCGGCGACTCAGGCTGAGCGACTGCCGGTGGCAGCCTTTCCTGAGACCGCGCGGCAGTTTTCCGAGGCCGCGGATTTGCGGCTGCGGACTGCAGACGGGGCAGAGATTGGAGCGTGGCATTTGCGGTCGAGGTCCGGGCGGAACAGTCGACTGATGCTGCTGTTTCACGGCAATGCCGGTCATCGAGCCGGGCGTACGGGCTGGTACCGACTGGCGGCCGGCTTTCAGTGCGATGTGCTGGCAATTGATTATCACGGGTACGGTGATTCCGAGGGCAGTCCGACGGAGCAGCACCTGATCAACGACGCGCAGGCTGCGTGGCAGCATGCCACCGGAGCATTGGGGTATCGTCCTGAGCAGATTGTGATCACGGGTGAATCGCTGGGGGGCGGGGTGGCTGTGCGGCTGGCAGCGGACGTATGTCGCGGCGGTCAGAAGCCGCACGGTTTGCTGCTGGTGGCAACTTTCGATTCGATGCTGAACGCCGCAGGTTTTCATTTTCCCTGGCTCCCGGTGGGGCGATTGCTGGTGGATCGATTTCATTCGGATCAGCAGATTGCGGATGTCACCTGTCGAATTGTGCAGTATCACGGGGATCAGGACACGGTGGTGCCTCTGCCGCTGGGTCAGCGACTGCATCAGCGGGCGCCGGCCGTCTCGGTGGACGGTGTCCCGCGGCAGTTTCGACTGCTGCCTGGTTCAGGGCACAATGGTTGGGTGCAGCAGCATGCCGTTACGTTTCGCCGTGAGCTGGGTGACTTGTTCAGCGAGTGACTTGCGGTCTGTCCGGATTCTGCTGAAATCGGCGAAGTTACCGGTGGATTTTTGTTGCGTTCCTCCGGAGGTCTGTTCCGCAGCAGGAGTCCTGCGCCATGAATTTGCTGAGTTTGCGGCTGGTGTCCGCGATGCTGGTCTGTCTGTCGTGGTGCAGCCTGCAGGCACTGGCGGACGAGGTGCAGGTGGTCGTGGGAGGACTGATGGTCTCCGAGGGTGGGGACTGGAAGCCGGAGCTGAGTCCGCTGACGGCACCATTTGGGGTGGCGTTTGATCGTGCGAAGACGATGTGGATTGTTGAGCTGGAGGGGGGCCGAGTGCATCGGCTGTCAGCGGACGGGCGACTGCAGCAGGCTGGTGGCGATGGATCGCGCAGTTATCGGGGGGATGGAGGGCCACTGGCGCAGGCAACTTTTGATGGCATGCACAACTGTGCTGTGCTGCCCAATGATGATCTGCTGATTGCCGACAGCTGGAATCACTGTGTGCGTCTGGTGTCGGCGGAGACGCATGTGATCAGCACGATCGCAGGGACCGGGAAGCAGGGATTCAGTGGAGACGGTGGCCCGGCCGTGCAGGCGACTTTTGATTATGTGATGTGCATTACACTGAATCCTGCGGCCAGTGTTTTGCACATTGCGGATCTGAACAATCGTCGTGTACGGGCACTGGACCTGAAGACGGGGGTTGTGCGAACAGTGGCTGGCAACGGGCAAAAGGGAGTCCCGGCGGATGGATCGCGTGCCGTGGATGCCCCGCTGGTTGATCCGCGTGCTGCAGCGGAGGATTCAGCGGGCCGGTTGTATGTGCTGGAGCGGGGAGGTCATGCCCTGCGAGTGGTGCTGCCCGACGGGACGATGCGCACGGTTTCGGGAACCGGGCGTCAGGGATTTGCCGATGGCGGCCCCGGTGAAGCTCAGTTTGGTGCCCCGAAACACCTGTGTGTGGGTGTGCGAGACAGGATTTACATTGCGGATGATCAGAACGGCGCGATTCGAGTTTACGATCCGCAGACGCACAAGGTGTTGACAGTGCTGGGACGCGGGTTTGGGGATGAGCGAATTCGATTAAAGAATCCGCATGGTGTCACGGTACACGACGGCTGGCTGTATGTTGTGGATATGGGGAACAATCGCATCCTGAGAATGCGCGAGCCGGGCCCCTGAGTAATTCGCCCGGGTTGAACACGCATTGTCACGGATCCGGCAACATGATCATCACGGAGCGGCCTGTCCGGTGAGGTCGAGGCAGACAGCGGTGCGGCCGTTTCGCAGCCATGCGCGATTACCAACGACGATGGGGTGGTTCCAGGTTTTGTCATTCAGAGTGGGGATTCGACTCAGCTCCTGCAGTTTGTCCGGGGTGGCTTTCAGCAGAACGGCATCTCCGTTTTCTGCGGCTACCAGAATGCAGTCTGATTCAGGCAGCAGTATCGCCTGGCCGAAGCCGTAACGTCCGCCCTGCCAGCGGCGTTCACCCGTTTCCGCGTCGATGCAGGAGAAGACAGCCTGATTGAACCCGTAAACTGCTCCTTTGTGAATCAGCGAATCATTGAATGACGGGCGCAATTTTTTTGTGGTCCAGCGTTCGGTGAATTTCCACTTTCCGTCAGTAAAGGCCACATCAATTCGCTGCAGGCCTGCCCCGTCGCCGAGTGCCGTCAGCAGGCTGTCCGGGGCCAGTTGCTGCAGATCGACCATCGGTGCATTTTCCCAGCCCTGCGGTTTGTACTGGAACAGCACTTTTCCGGTGGCTGGTTCCATGCCCCGAATGCCGCTGCCATCACCGAACAGCAGGCACTTTTGTCCGGCCAGAGTCAGCAGTCTGGGTGTCGTGTAATTCATGCCGCCGGAGGCGAGCGACCATACCAGTTCGCCGGTGTCTGCGTTCAGGGCGACCAGGCCTTTGTCCCCTGCCCCGCCTGCAAACACGACAACCAGTCCGTCGACGACAATTGGCGAGCCGGAGAAGCCCCACATTGGTACCGAGGCCTGATACTCGGTGACAAAATCGTGTTGCCAAAGCAGGCTGCCGTCGGTTTCGCTGAGGCAGTTGAACAGTCCGCGTCCGCCAATCGCATAAACTCGCCCACCGTGGACGGCGGGAGTACTGCGGGGCCCGGCCCCGGAGACAACTTCCACAAAGCGGCTTTTGTCGGCATGGCTCCAGATCAGTTCACCGGTATCAGCCGAGTAGCAACTGACGTATTCGGCATCGCCACGCTGCTCCTGAGTCAGCAGTCGGCCGTGGCTGAAGGCAAAGGACGACCATGCCGGGCCCACATCAATCTGCCAGACGATTGCCGGTGGCTTTGTGGTCCAGTCTGGATTTGTGGGTCCGCCTGGAGCTGCGCCATCTCCTGCCGGTCCGCGGTACTGCGGCCACTCCGCGGGTGCTGCTTCGGTCGCCGGTGCAGCAGCGGTTGTGGAGTTGTTTGCAGAAGAGGTTGGCAGGGCCGGCAGAGTCTGCTCGTGCACCGGTGACCAGCGCCAGACGAATTCCGGACGGTAGTCGCCGATGAAACCGTTGTTGCGGACCAGTCCGAAACTGAGCCAGCCCAGCAGCAGCACGACGGCGGTAAGGCGACTGCGGTGTGCGTGCTGGTGCCAGGCAGCGAGGCCGGTGGTGGTCAGAAACATCGCCAGAGGTACGCCATAAATGAACATCGCGGTTCGCAGAGCATCTTCAGGGACGCTGACTTGTGCCGCGATGAGCGGACTGGCAATTCCGGTGAAGGCAAGCAGCAGTTTTTCCTTCCAGCGGAGTCGACTGAGCAGGAGGACCCACGCGGAAAACAGAAGGCCCAGCAGGAACGGGCCCCCCATCATCAGGAAAAAGCGGGGGCGATTGGGGATCGAGGGAGTGACAGTGAGGATCATGGCCACCAGCATCAGCAGCGAAAGGGTCCATGCGGGCCACATTCGCAGTGGCCTGTTGGTCGCGGGTGCAGAACTGAGCGGTGCGGGATGTTCATTGGTTGCGGGCGAGGCAGACATTTGGAGGGGGATTTTTCGTTGGTAGCGATGGAGACTGAGGAAAGCCAGAGTTCTGGTGAAACGTGCAGACAGGGTAACACAATTACAGTCGGTGGTGTGAAGATTTCAAGTGCTGATTTGGGATGGGATTGAGTTGGGGGCGTGGGGCGTGGGGCGAGCACGAGCACGAGCACGAGTTTTTTGCGCCACTGATGAACATAAATTGAGGGGGACTGAGGCGAGCCGCGGACGGGAGTCCGCGGGTGTGCGTTTTGGATTGTGTCGGGGAGTTTTTTTCGCAGAGTCACAGACGCACGGAGAGGGTGGTATTCAGAAAACGGCGGTTTCTGATGACGTCATTCTCGGTGCCGTCAGCATTGGCTGTGGCGTGATCGGATGCTTCGATGCGTGGCGAGCGGTGCAGTGACGCAGGTTCAGGGGGGCAATTCTTCTGCGTCGGCGGTCACAGCAAGCTGAATTTGCTTCAGTGTAGTACCGTCACGGTTTTTCCATTCGGTGCGACCATTCGCTGATCGGCCAAGGATGACAGCTGCAGCGGTTGACGGTGAACCGAAAACCTGGTCCTGGGCAAACGTGAGCGTCTGTCCGTTGTTGACGATCACACCCTGATCGAGCAGATCTTTGCGCAGGTTGGAGATGTTCTGGTGGATTGAC
>SXXK01000037.1 GCA_005791255.1 Planctomyces sp. | reverse complement strand
TTAGTTTTCAGTTTTCAGTTTTCAGTTGCCAGTTACCAGTTGCCGGGAGGTGGTTGGTGGTTGGTTTTTTTTGTGGTGAAAGAAGCAGTGGCCCCCCTCGCCCCTCGAAGGGGAGAGGGGTCGGGGGTGAGGGGTGAAATGCCCCCCAGTGTCACTGTGTTTTGCAGGGACGATTGTGAAGTGTCTGCAGCGTGCGACCTGCGGCACATCGCACAGCACAGTGCCGTTCTTCGCGTCTTCGCGTCTTCGCGTGAGGCTCCGCACTGGTGAGCGGTGGTGGTCGGCGTGGTTGCTGTGGGGTTGGCTATAGGGTGTCTTTCCCCCTCGCCCCCGCCCCTCTCCCCCGTTGGCGGCGACGGGGGGATTTAGTTTTCAGTTTTCAGCATCGGTCAGGCGTCCTGCGTCGCGCGAGCTTAACAGCCCTCTTCGATCGCTGTGTCCAGGCGGCGGTGAATGCGGAGTCACCCCGTGGTGGCACAGGTCGTTGACCGGCGAGACGTCGGGGCAGCCACCGGGGGCCCGGGCTGCAGTTCTACTGTCGCTTCTGAGCGAACAGCCATTCCATGAATGCCGGATCGGCGTAGGTGGCGGTCCAGGAGTCATGTCCGACACCGGGATATTCGGTGTATTTGGGCATCCCCCCGGCTTTCTTCAGAGCTTCCACCATGTTCCGCGAAAGCTCAGGCCTGACCACCGTGTCCCTGTCACCATGAAATACCCAGATCGGCAGGCTGGCGCAGGCAGCGGCTTTGGCTGGGTCTCCACCGCCGCAGATCGGCGCGGCGGCGGCAAACAGTTCGGGTTTGCGTGTGATCAGTTCCCACGTACCAAATCCTCCCATGGACAACCCCGTGACATAAATCCGCTGTGGATCAATGCGGTGCTGTTTCTGCAGATCGGCGATCAGTTCCAGCAGCAGATCGGCCTGAGTGTTCCACCACTGGCCGGAACTGCACTGGGGGGCGACAACGTAGCAGGGGTACTTCTGGCGATTCGCATCGGTCGCGAAGTTGCCGGTACCGTGTTTCAGTTGGGCCTTGTTGTCGCTGCCACGTTCACCGGCCCCGTGCAGGAACAGGACCAGCGGAAATTTCTCGTCGCCGGGCTGAGCCGCTGCTGCCGGTGTCAGCAGCTGGTACTTGAGTTCAACATCGTTGGTGCCACGGAGTGACGTGGGCTGGAACAGCGTTGGTTCCTGAGCCAGGGCACTCGCACCAGTCAACAAACCGACAAAGGCCAGAAGGACAGAGCAATAACGCGGCATAACACAGCATCCGAGACGAGAATGGTCAGGAAACAGGACGTCAGACCAGCGCTTCCCGGGCGACTCGGTCCATGATCCAGTGATCGATTCGGCGGGCTTCACTGCTGCCCGGGTCCACCGGCAGTTCGGTAAAGTCCACGTCCACCACTGCACCGGCAGCCCGCAGCCGGCGGACTGAGCGGACAGACCGCCCCAGCACTTCCAGACCACAGTTCCCGGACAGGGACATCAGCACGGGTTTGTTATGCAGAGCCGTCGGCAGTGCTTCAGGCAGTGCCGAGGTCTCGCAGAACGGATCCAGCAGCACAGCTCCGGCGAACCAGTCCGGCTGCAGGGACAGCATCTGCATGGCGGTGTCGGCTCCGTGCCCGGATCCGGCCAGGAAGATACGTTCGCTGTGGATGTGCACGGTGCGACGCAGTCGGCAGACCGTCAGATGCAGCAGCTGCTGCAGCGAGACGCGGCCGTGTGCCAGCCCGGTCGCACCGGGATCCCAGCGGTACCCGCCGGTAGTCGTCATCTCGTGATTGCCACGCAGCGCCAGCCCAATGTAGTTCTGCGGGCTGACCGCGTTCATCACGGATTCCAGTTGCTCTTCGTCATTGGCATCGCTGTGAAACCACGTAATCAGCGGATACGCGTAACCGTCTTCGTAGCGTTCCGGGACGTAGATGGACACCGGCCAGTCGGATTCGTTGACGCTGCGGGCGTAGTTGTCCGGAGTCAGATCAGACTGCTGCCATGATTCCCAGGCTTCCCGCAGTTCGAGGGGCAGTTCTGAGGGACAAAAGTCCTCCGGAGCGTCTGACCCCAGATTGCTGGATGGGAATGAAAAGCTGCGAACACGGTTGAACATGAGAGCATAGCTTCCGTGGCAAGAGTGAAAACTCGGACTGCAGGCAGTTTCGCGGCAATCATGCCTGCGGTACTGCTTCCTGAATTTTCCTGAGGGGGAAAAGTCGTCCGGGACACTGGGTGGACCGGACAGATGAATGACCAATGACCTGCCGCCGTGAGATCTGGTAGCGACCGGCCAGCTGAACCACAAGTTTTCTGAGTGCGTCAAGTTGTCGAGTTGAAGGAGCTGTTTTTTCGAAGTCGCCAATCAGGCAGATACCGATCCCGCGAGCGTTGATCAGAGCATTTCCGGCATGGGCGCCGTGCAGCTGCTGGTCCCAGCGAAACGTGGCCTGCACCTGACCATCCGCCATGCCGCTGCCATTGCCGATCACAAAGTGGTAGGCAATGCCCAGCCACGGGTTGCCGTCGGTATCCCGCCGCTGCTGATGTTCGCGGTGGATGGACTGCACGCTTCCCGAACTGGTCCCGGAATGATGAATCACCAGGTACTTCCACGCACCATCCGGCAGTTGCCAGGAACCGTCTGCGGGCGGCACCTGAGCTGGTGCAGCGGGGGCCGGATCAGGGACTGGCGGGCTGCCTGAAGCGCGATCAGAGAACAATGCCCGAGCCGTGCGGCTGGAGATCATCCATCGGGGCTGATCTCCGGAAAACACTGTTGACAGAGCCGGCAGCCAGATCAGTCCGAACAGGCACAACAGCCAGCGGGACAGGGGTGAGCCAGTCCGCTTAGGGGCCGTTGAACAGGGTTCAGTCTGCACCAGCATCTCCGGTCAGCCCGATGGAGCGGGCTGCAGATTTGTCATCAGGGTCCTCCCGGCTGCCGCGAGTTCGGAAACGCGTCGACAGCGGACACCAGCGAATCTACAAGCCGTGTGATGGTGAGTCAACGGGCAGTTCTGCGGCGACACTTTTCGGGCTGTGGAGAGGCACTGAGTGAGCCTGGGGAGGGCAGTTTGCGCGGACTTTGCAGGCATTTGGGCGGATGCAAAATCCTTCTGAGTGTTCCCGCCTTGCCCAATCGTTACAACCTCGACGATTTTCGCGAAAAAAATGGTGCCGTTTGCGATTTTCCTCAAGTGATGGTCGATTTTTGTTCTCCGAGTCTGCCTCGCGGGAATCTGTGCGGGTTAACCTGACTGCAGCACTGAATCTGTGACAGTGGTGGATGCTTTGCCAGAAACGCGATCTGCGGTTATTGTGGTGGTCTGCAGCCTGGCAATCCGCCCGGCATGCACCGGTCAGCACCCCCACCGCTCTCACTGTTCCGCTGGAAGTCCTCCATGTCCTGCCTGCCATCATTTTCCGCCGTTCTGCTGGCCCTGCTGGCAACAGCTGCAACCGCCCAAAACGCGGCGGCTCAGAACGTCGCTGCTGCTCCTGAAACGGTGGTTTCAGATCCCGCAAAACCATTTCCGCAAAATCGGGTAAAGGACTTTTACAGTCGCCAGGCCGCAGCCTTTCTGGACAGTGGCCTGCAGGCTCCGGCGGATTTGCTGCCGCAGTTTCCAGGTCTGGACGGCGGCGGGTTTGGTCACTGGGGTCAGAACCCGGAGGACGTCAGTTTTGATCGCTCGCTCAATGAAACGGAAACCGGCAATGTCGTTTGTCAGCTGACACGGCATTTCGGTCGCACGACGGCCAAGGCCGTCAATGTGCTGCTGGATCCAGGTTCCGGAACTTCGGTGATGTTTGATCCTGAGCAGCATACATTTTCGGAAGCGTGGGACGGTTCGTTTGTTGTCTGGGGCTTCGTGCGTTTCGGGCTGATGGACGGGGTTCGCATCGAGGGGCGACGCCTGTGGCCGCACGCGACCGGGCAGTGGCTGCTGCCCGCAGGAACCTCCCGGCGGTATGTCGGCTACTACCGGGCCGGCCAGCGAGTCGTGTTTGTCTCACAGATTGGTCAGGCGAAGGTGTTGCAGGAGTGTCGGTACGAAAACGGGCGACTTGTGCGCAGCCTGCTGCTGGATGGTGCACTGCCCTCCGGGGCGACGCTGCAGCTGGCCACCGCCGGGGCGGCCGCGCAGCTGGTCAGCGGTGCCGAACTGCAGGGTGCCGTCAGGATCACCGAGAATGGCCTGACCGAAAGGCTGATTCTCGCGGGAGACTCAGGCACGGCCGGACTGCAGGTTCAGGACAGCAGTGTGCGGCTGGTTTTCGGAGACCGTCCGGCTCGCCAGCTGACGCTGGTGCTGGAAACTTTTGACGGGGATGCTGCGGCGCGGGATGCCAGCCCGCCTCCCGGAATTTCGCCCGACGCTGCACCGCTGCTGCAGTCCATCGCCGCCAATGTCTGGCCGCAGGATATGCGCGGGCAGTGGGCCGAACGGCGTGCTGAAACACTGGCGGTGCCGGGCACAGAAACAGGGCCACTGGCCATCGACACACTGACGCTGCCGCACTACCCGAATAATCCGTTTCGATCGGCCATGCGGATCGGTGGAGTCGGCTGCCTGAGTGATGGTCGCATCGCCGTGGCAACGCTGATGGGTGAAGTCTGGTTGTGCAGCGGCGCTGAAAACATCGGTGGCAGTAACCGGCTGTCATGGCAGCGGATTGCCGCCGGACTTTACCGGTCTTTGGGACTGGTCGTGCAGCAGGATCAGATTCTGGTGCTGGGCTCAGATCAGATCACCCGCCTGCACGATCTGAACGGTGATTCGGAGACTGATTTTTACGAATGTGTAACCAACGACTACCCCACAACCGGCGGGCATGACTTCTGCACATCGCTGCAGCAGACTGCGGCGGGTGAGTTGTACTGGTCGGTGTCGTCACGAGACTTTGGGGTGGCACATCGTGACAGTTCGGGGCGGATTGAGTCGCTGGGCAGTGGGCTGCGAAACTCCAACGGAATCGGCGTCAGTCCGGACGGTGCGGTGGTGCTGGCTTCAGTGCAGGAAGGCACCTGGACTCCGGCGTCTGCGATTTTTGAAGTCAGTCGCGGCAGCTATCACGGTTTGAACGGGCCGCGACCGAATCATGGACGGTACGGCTACGATCTGCCGCTGCTGTATCTGCCGCGGGGAGTGGATAATTCTTCGGGCGAAATCGGGTATCTGCCGCAGGACCCGCGACTGGGAGCGCTGTCAGGTGCGGCCCTGGGAACATCGTTTGGTGCCTGTCAGGCTTACGTGGTGCTGCGGGATGTGGTGGGAGGCAGAAGTCAGGGTGCGATTGTGCCTCTGCCGGGGGATTACCTCAGCGGTGTCTGCAGGGTGGCATTCAGCAGCCGGGATGGCAGTGTGCTGCTGGCCGGTACAGAGGGCTGGCAGAGTTATGCGGCCGAGGATGGCTGTCTGCAGCGTCTGCGCCGCACATCGCAGCCCCTCGTCCTGCCGCAGTCCTTTGAAGCGTGGGGCAACGGTGTGCGGGTGCGGTTCAGTGAACCCCTGGATCCCGCCAGTGTGACGGCGGACGGTTTCTTCTGCCAGCAGTGGAACTATCTCTACAGTGCTGGTTACGGTTCGCCGGAATATTCCGTGAAGGAGCCTGGTCGTCAGGGGCATGACTATGTGCCGGTGAAGTCGGCCCGACTGCTGAATGACGGCTGCACGGTATTTCTGGAAATTCCGCAGCTGCATCCCGTCATGCAGTTTCATCTGCATGCTCGTTTACGCACAAAGGGCGGTGCGGAGATCCGACCGGATGTGTTTGCCACGATCCTGAATCAGCGGGAAGACTTCCGTGACTACGACGGCTATGTGAAAACCGCGAAGCGACCGGCCCCCGATTTTCCGATTGCGGAAAAGTATGAGCAGGATCCGCGGCTGGTACGGCAGGAACAGTACGGCACGAATTTCGGCTGGGTGTCCGGTTCCCTGAAACTCTCCTTCGGGGCCGCCCCGGGGCTGCAGTATGAACCGCGGGTACTGCGGGTGCCACCGGGTGCAAAAGTCTCGCTGGCATTTCGCAACTCCGATCCCGGGATGCCTCATAATGCGGCGATTGTTCGCGCGGACGCAGTTGAGGAATTCGGGGAGCAGTCGATGCAGCTGGCCAGCAATCCGCGGGCGATTGCCACGCATTACGTTCCTGAGGATCCGCGGGAATTGTGCTTTACTCCGATTTTGCAGCCCGGTGACACCTACACGATGTATTTCGAAGCTCCGCAGGAGCCTGGAGAGTATCGGATTGTGTGTACATATCCGGGGCACTGGCGAGTGATGCAGGCGACGCTGTATGTGTTGCCCGCGGATGCTCCGCTGCCCGCTTCCGCCGCGGCCCCGGTCCGCAGTTTCGTGCGGATGTGGTCCACAGGGGAACTGACGCAGGCTGCTGACTCGCTGCAGGCAAGATCGGCCGTGCAGGGCCAGGCCGTATTTGCCTCCGCGGGCTGCATCAAATGTCATCGGCTGGGTGACAGCGGTTCAATTCTCGGGCCGGATCTGACAAAAATCGCCGAACGGTACCGGGGAGCGCGTCTGCTGCAGCAGATTCTGGAACCCTCGCACGAAATCAATAAACAGTATCAGACCTGGGTGGCGGTGCTGCAGGATGGTCGGGCGGTGTCCGGGTTGAAGCTGGAGGAGTCAGCGGAGTCTGTGACGCTGTTGCCCAATCCACTGAAGCCGGAAACGAAACTGGTGCTGCCGCGAGCGGAGATTGAAGAGCTGGAGGCGTCGTTGATATCGACGATGCCTGCGAATCTGCTGATCACATACTCGCAGGATGAGATTCTGGATCTGCTGGCATGGGTGCAGGCTGGTGGTCGGGCGGACGACAGCGTGTTTGCCGCCGGCCGCTGAATGCTCCGGGACTGCGCTGCCGGACTGCAGCGGGAGAACAGGTATGAGCGACCGGATACGGATCGTGATACTGGGCGGTGGGTTCGGTGGTGTTTACACTGCGATGCATCTTGAGCGTCTGCTGCGGCGAGACTCGCGCGTCGAGATCGCCCTCGTGAATCGGGAAAATTACTTTGTATTCCAGCCGATGCTGGCGGAGGTTGTTTCGGGGAACATCGGACTGCTGGACACAGTCAGCCCGATCAGTCGGCTGATTCCGCGCTGTCGGCTGTATGTGCGGGAGGTGGAGTCCGTTGACCTTGAAGCGCGTACCGTGACACTGGCTCCCGGATTCCGGCCGCAGCCGCTGGTCCTGCAGTATGATCATCTGGTCCTCGCCGCCGGTACCGTCACCGATTTTCGAGGCATGACGGGCCTGCAGCAGCATGCCATGCCATTTAAAACGCTGGCTGATGCTGTTCGTCTCAGAAATCATCTGATCAACGTGCTGCATGAGGCGGATATTGAGTCGGACGAAAAGCGGCGGCAACAGCTGTTGACCTTTGTTGTGGCGGGCGGTGGTTTTTCCGGTGTGGAAGTAGCCGCCGAAATGAACGACTTTCTGCGGGCTGCCGCGGCCAGGCTGCACACGGACCTGTCGCGGGAAGTACGAGTGCTGCTGGTCCATTCCGGCCAGCGAATTCTGGAACGCGAACTGAGCGAATCGCTCGGGCTGTATGCGCAGAAGATTCTGCAGGGGCGAGGAGTGGAGCTGCGACTGGGGCAGCGACTGCAGACGGCAACTTCCGACGCGGCAGTGCTGGCGGGCGGGGAGCGTATCCCGACGCGAACGGTGGTTTCCACGGTACCGGCCTTTGCCAATCCGCTGCTGGCGACTCTGCCACTGCCTCAGGAAGGCGGGCGGATCGTGGTGGATGCTCACCTCGAGGCCGCCGGAGCGACAAATGTGTGGGCTGTCGGGGATGCCGCCCGCATCCCCAACGGTGCCGCTGGTGTGTTCGCTCCACCCACTGCTCAGCATGCCACGCGGGAAGCGGCCGTGCTGGCCGCCAACATCGCCGCCCGCATTCGCGGTGGCCAGCTCACGAAATTTGACTTTCCGGGGCTCGGCAAAATGGGCTCACTCGGCCATCGCTCGGCCGTGGCTGAACTGTTCGGGAAAATCCGTCTGTCCGGGTTCCTCGCGTGGGTGATTTGGCGATTTGTGTACTGGTGGAAACTGCCTGGACTGGATCGTCGACTGCGAGTGGCCTTTTCATGGCTGCTGGATCTGCTGGTACCGCCGGAAACTGTGCAGTTGCGGCTGGAGTCACAGGGTGGAGTTCAGGAACTGCACTTTGAGCCGGGTGAATATGTGTTTCACCAGGGGGACCGCGGCGATTCGCTGTACGTGATCATCACCGGAACAGCCGAAGTGGTGGGCGACGCATCGGAAGGTACTGCAGAACGCATACTGACCGTGCTGCAGGCCGGTGAATTTTTTGGTGAAATCGCGATGCTGCAGCAGCGGACTCGTACAGCCTCGGTTCGCTGTCGCACAGCCATGAATGTGCTGGCCATGCCGCAGCGGCAGTTCCAGACTCTGGCCAAACACCTGCCCCAGTTCCGCGCAGGCTTTGAATCCACCATGGAAGATCGCCTGCAGCGGGATCAGGAGTGAAGCCAATTGCTACCAGCGGAGAAATGGTGGCGGCGACAGCGGATGACGCAGAAACCATCCCGCGGCCGTCTTCGCCAAAAATCCGTGAAACCCGGCGTTCGGAAATTGCCGGCGGAGCTGCTTCAGAACGCCGCGATCGATCCCGAACCGAATGATGTGCAGCGAAAAGTCCACCAGATCCGCCCGTCGAAAGATTTCCACCAGCGGCCAGCAGTCGTCACTGCAGGCTCGCAGTTTGTGATGATTGTCGATGATCAGACAGATCTCGCCGGTCCAGTCGTCCAGTTGTCGCGACTGCAGCCATGCACTGGCTCGCGCTGAGGAAGGCGGCAGGTAGTCCACCGTGCGATCCGACCACAGGCCCAGATCATGAAACGCAGCAGCAACTGCCAGCTTCGCCGTCTCTTCAGCTGAACATGACCGCAGTGCCAGACAGCAGTTGAACATGCGGTAAACGTGGCCGCGATAACCGGACCACTGCGCACCGATCTGGTCACGCCACTGCCCCAAAATCTCCTCGATCAGCGGATGCTCAACCACGAGCTGAAAATCGCCAGTCATACTGAAGGCCTCACGCATGCGTGCCGGAAAACAAATGAATCACCAGCACACCGGCAGTAATCAGCACAATTCCGGCAATCGCAGCCAGATCCAGCTTCTGCCCGTACACAATCCAGCCAATCGCCGAAATCAAAGCGACTCCCACGCCGGACCAAATCGCATAGGCCGTTCCCAGCGGAATTGACGTCAGTGCCTGAGACAAAAAGTAAAACGCCAGCCCGTAGCCGGCAGCCACCAGCAGTGACGGCAGTGGGCGAGTGAACCCGGCGGAGGCCTGCAGGGCAGACGTCCCCACCACTTCACACACAATCGCCACTGCCAGACTCAGCCACGGCGTCATCATCAGCCTCCCGCTCGTATTCACATCCCCAGTGCTTCCGCCACTCGCTGCCGCGTTTCCGGTCGATTCAGCTCGGCCTTGCCAAACCCCGGAATGGCTCCTGCCGCCACTGCCTTCTGCTGCCAGTCCGCATAATTCGAAACCAGCATGACGGGTATCTCCTTCCAGCGATCCTGCCTGCGGATTTCATGAAGAATCTGCATGCCCTCACTGCCATCCGCATCCAGGATCCGGTTCAGCAGGACCAGTTGAAAACTTTGCTCAGCAAGCAGCTGCAAAGCCACAGCAGCTGTGTCCGCTGTGACCACCTCCGCTGCGAAATTGCTGCGCAGGTAATGCCCGATCGCTGCCGAATCCGGTCGACACTGGCCCACACTCAGTACCACTTTCCCTGCCATCACTGAAACTCCCCGTCCGATCCCAAAAAAAGGGGGCTTTCGATGATCACTCATCGAAAGCCCCGCTGTGAATGCACCGGTCTGCTGAATCAGCGTTCGCCGGCTTCCGTCTCACGACCGAACAGCATCAGCTCCCGACCGCCACCGCCACCACTGCCGGGATTCAGGATGTAGTCAGCATCCAGAGCCTTGGTGATGCGATCACGAGCCTGCTGCAGGTGAGCTGCAGTGTAGGGATCATGCTTGTCCGCTGCGGCCTGCTGAGCCGCTTCGATCTTCTGCAGGATGCCACGCAGTTGCTGGGCCGCCAGCGATGAAATCACCTTCCCGGCAGGGCCCTGAGATCGGCCCGGCAGAGTCAGATCAATCAGTCGCTCCAGCTGCTCACGCTGCAGGTTGCGACGCAGGCTGGTGATCAGGGGCTTGCGAGCCGTGTACTGGCCTTCCGCCTTCACATCCAGCTCGGACCAGACCGCAGCCGTCACCGTCTGCAGCAGTTCAGGCAGAGTCAGCGAATCCGCGTCCGCCGGGACTCGGAATTCGTTGTCGTAAACTCGACGCAGAGTCGTGGGGTTCAGCAGCGATGTCATCATCGACGACTGAATTCCCATAATCCGATCATGAATTGGCCAGGTCGACTCTTCGCTCATCGAACCCTGGTTGTCATACCACTTGTCCAGACCCATCGCTGTCGTCAGCTCCGGAGTCAGGCCAAAGGCTTCATCCCGGAAGGCGTTCTGCAGCACGAAGTTCAGGGCAGCCCGCTGAGCCTCAGCAGGAACCACTTCAATCGGACGACGACCGTTCGGGTCACCCTTCTTGTCGCGGTTGACGTGCGCACCACCCACCCAGATCGACATCATGGACAGCGAACGAGTCTGCAGAGACAGAATCATTTCGTAACCATAACGAATCCGATCCCAGCTGTCGCCGTCCTTGATGAAGTCCGACAGCAGCTTCGCACGGTGATGGTTCACCAGACGGATCTGCTCGTTTGCGAAGTCCAGAGGATTCTTCGAGAAGTCATAGCGGCGGGCCAGCGGGTCCGGACCACCGGTGTCTTCGTCGGTCGCAAACACCAGTTCAGGTTCAGCCACGCGAGCCAGTACCGGCTTGGTGTCGCCAAACGTATAACCGTACTCGATCGCCCACAGGTCGTACGGGCCGACACCCGTCATGCAGTAGTCACCCTGCAGCGTACCGGAATCCAGACGAACGTTCGTGCCGATGTAGTCCATCACCGAACCGGCCAGCTGCTTTTTGCCCTTCACTTCGTCGCTGTTGATCTGCGCCAGAGTATACACGCTGGACGCCTTGAAGTTGTGACGCAGGCCCAGAGTATGACCGACTTCATGAGCCACGAGGTGAGCCATCAGCGGGCCCACAAAGGACTCAGGCATGCCGTCCAGCATCTGTTCCTTCGGAGCTTCCGGCTTCTTTTCGCCGGCAGGTGCCGCCGGAGTCGCCGGGGGATCCTGAGACAGGCCGCCCAGAATGTCGAAAGTCATTCGCGCCATGGCGACTTCCATCGCCAGACCATCAGCCGCCATGCACAGGCCATTCACCTGGCTGGGACGGTTCAGACCATCGTACTCTTCATCACCCAGCACGTCGGAATTCGCCGAAAACAGCGGATGTCCGGCATACGGCAGTGCCGCATTCTTCGCGATCTGACGCTGCACGATGGCACGCATCGATGGCGGAGCCAGTCGCACACGCGGATCCCACTCCGGATGATCGGCCAGCCACGCCAGCGTGTCCGGACCATATCCCTCCATCGCGATCTTCGGCAGGTTCTCAGTGAACTGCTTCTTGTAATGACGAATCCAGCCGTCCGTCAGAATGATGTCAGCATCCAGAATCTGACCCGTCAGCGGATGCACTCGGCTGGGGCCTATCGCTGTGCCAATGTCATTGTTCAGCCAGCGAACGAAGTTGTACTGCACATCTTCCGGATCCTTGTCCATGTGAGCACCGGACGCGGCATCCTGATAGTACACCTCAATCGCATTCGTAATGCCCACCTTTTCAAAGGCTGCATTCCAGGCCAGAATCCCGTCACGCACCCAGCGACGATAACGCACCGGAGTCGTGTGTTCGATGTAGAACACAATCGGGTTCTTCGGAGGACTGAGCTGCAGTCGCGGATCAGCCTTCTCCAGATGCCAGCGATTGATGTAGCGAATGCGAGTTTCACGGTCGTCGTACTTTGCAAGGTCCGAATACGACGTCGTAAAGAAACCCACACGGCTGTCTGCCGGACGAGGCTGGTAGCCCGTGTTGTCCGGAATGTTGCTGATCGAGAAATGCAGGATCTTCAGGCCACCGTCCTGAGCAGACGGAACCTCAAAGGCAATCTCAACATTGTTCTCAAACGCCTTTGCCGTGCGGATTGAGAAAATGCCACGCTGAGTCAGCGATGGATTGAACTGAGCAGGTCCGATGTTGAACCGCGGGTCCGGGTTCAGCAGCATCGAATCCACATCAATCACCGGCCCGCCGTTCGGACCCATCGTGATAATCGGCACTT
Source organism: Planctomyces sp. (assembly GCA_005791255.1). GTDB lineage: Bacteria > Planctomycetota > Planctomycetia > Planctomycetales > Planctomycetaceae > SXXK01. The sequence goes on along the minus strand of SXXK01000037.1, from coordinate 1,570 downwards.
CCATCAGCACCCGGTCAGTAAACAGTCGCTTCACCGACGATTCGGCTTCGCGATCACCCGCCGCGCGATACTCGATATTCGGAGCAATCAACGCCAGATGACGGTCATAACGACGCCAGTAAACATACAGATCACCAGCCTGCAGACCGGCGTACTCCTCACCACTGGCAACCGTCGTGGCAATAAAATACTTCCGCATCTGGAAGTCGCGAGGCAACTCGGCGAACATCTGGCCGTCCTTCGCACGCGTGTAAAGCGTGTACATCGGAGTGATGTTGGCCTTTGTCACCACCTTCTCGTAACCTTCAAGCACCTTGGCGAATGGCGGATACTCAGGCTGCGGACCGGGGTCCTGAGCCTGCACATCTGCCCCCGCACACGCCAGCGCTGCTGTCAGCGCCAGACTGCGAAAACCCTGCAATTTTTTCAGCATTGCCCACCTTTCATAAGTTGTCTGGCCTGAGTATTTCCAGCACAGAACACGCTGCGCACGAAAACCTCGCTGCTGTTGTTGCCGACTGTCTGAACCCAGCATCGCCAAAGCTCCCAAGTCTACAGGGTTTCCTGAGAATGGAAAGCAGAACCGGGGGTTTCGCGCAGATTCGGTGAACTCGGGGATTTCTGATTCGCTGCAGGCGGTGCCGCCGGAGTACATTTCCCAGGCAGAGCAGTCGACGTGGATTGCCTGAATTTCGCCGTTAAGGCCCCGCCGAAAACACCCCGATCGACTGCCCGCTGACCGGATCCAGCCGCTGCACGTCCCGCAGCAGCCACGTTCCCTCGCCCCGCTCCCACGTGGTCCTCCACCGAGTGGCGATATACATCGGCTGGCCGGAATCCCGCTGCGTGACGTTGCCGTTCGCCCGCAACTTCACTGTGGCCCGCTGGTCGCCCGCTTCCACCTGCACCTGCACTTCCTTCAAATGCAGTCCCGCCGAAACCTGCACCAGCTTCAAACCGTCCTCCGCCTGCCTGACCAGGTCCGGATTGTCCGGTGAGATAAACGACCGGATCTCCGCCAGATCATCATGCACAAACGCGAGGCGAATTCCGTCCAGCCGCTGTTCAAGCTGCTCAGGCACCGTGACGATCTGCGCTTCCAGCACATAAACGGCCGCGGCACTCAGCAGCAGCCCCGCCGCAAGCTGCCAGCAACGCCGCAGCTGCAGCACCACACCAATCACCGCGGCACTGATCAGCAGCAACACCAGGGGCCAGGGGTTCTCTGTAAACCAGCTCATGAGCAATCTCCTGAAAAATCCGCACCCGGAAAATACTCGATTGCCACTGCTGTCCCGGAGTCCTCCGGCGGGCAAATCCGTCTGAAATTTGCCCTCGGACCGCAGTGGATTTTCCAAACGCAGGTGAAATTTGAATCATCAGCATCCCTTTTCACCTCGCAGATGATGTCATGTCAAGGATGCCGGCAGCGCGAGTTCCGACGGCGGCCCGTTTCCGGATCCCACTGGTCAGTCCCGCAGCCGCTGCTGTGTTTGTGGTTGGTGGTTGTTTTTTTGAGTGGTGAAAGAAGCAGTGGCCCCCCCCTCGCCCCTGGAAGGGGAGAGGGGTC
>SXXK01000330.1 GCA_005791255.1 Planctomyces sp. | reverse complement strand
GTTGTGTGTGGGAGTTGTATGTTTACGGCGAGGATCGAAGACAATGCGAGCGGCCAGAAGTCTGAGGCTGATGCTGTTTGGTGCGGTCCAATTCAGTGTTTGGGCCGGTTGGCTGCAGTCGGGCCTTGAGGCTCAGGAATGGGCTCGTTTTCGCGGCGTGAATGGCAGCGGTGTGAGTTCGGCGGAGGAACTGCCGATACGCTGGAATGAGTCGGAGAATCTTGCGTGGAAGCTGGAACTGCCGGGCGAGGGATCGTCGAGTCCGGTGGTGTGGGAGGATCGGATCTTTGTAACGTGCAGCGAGGCGGGGGCAGCAAGGGGTGGATTTCCGCGTCGAAGTCTGTTGTGTGTGGACGCCGTGAAAGGCAGTCTCCTGTGGTCGATGGAAGCTCCGGAGCCGACTCGTGAAGACCCTGCACAGGGTTATTTGACGGAGCATGGCTATGCCAGCAATTCTGCGGCGACGGACGGTCGAGCGGTGTATGCATTTTTCGGGAAATCGGGTGTCGTGGCCTGCGACATGGATGGTCGGAAGCTGTGGCAGGTCAGCGTTGGTTCAGAATCATCGAACCGCCAGTGCTGAAGTATGACGATGGTCGAACGGAGCTGATTCTGGCTGTGCCGGGAGAGGTGTGGGGGCTGAATGCCCGCACGGGGAAGCTGGCCTGGTTTGCGGAAACGCAGTTGACCGGGAACGTGTGTCCCAGTCCCGTAGTTGTGGGCTCAGACATCTTTTTGTTCGGGGGATTTCGATCTTCCGGGAGTTACTGTCTGCGATCGGGCGGCAAGGGTGATGTGACGCAGACTCACGTGAAATGGCAGACGCGGTCCAGCTCCTACGTGGCTACTCCCGTACATTTCAACGGGCGTCTGTACTGGGCTGACGACCAGGGCATAGCGTGGTGTCTGAAGCTGGAGACCGGTGAAACGGTCTATCGGGAGCGAATTCCGGAGCTGCGGTCTGGCGGGCGACCGATCTATGCGTCTCCGATCGTTGCCGGAGGCAGAATTTACATTCCGACGAGACGAGACGGCACGCTGGTGATCCCGGCTGACGACAATTTTTCGGTGCTGGCGATGAATCGGATTGCCGGTGACGAAAGTGACTTCAACGCGACTGCGGCAGTGCATGGAAAGCGTTTGATTCTGAGATCGAATCGGGCGATTTATGCCGTGGGTGCCGGAGGTCAGTGACGGTTTCCCAGCGGTACTGAAAGAGCTCCAGTTCCCTGCAGAATTGGCGTTCAATGATCCTGCGATCGTCACTGCTCAAGAGTTCCGAGTAGTGCTGTTGGGCGGGTCGCAGGCCTCCTTTGGCATTTGGCAGCAGCAATGGTTCGGGCAGGCCCAGTCGCATTCTGACAGTTTCCAGTTCAGCGGCGAGATTTTCGTAGCGGAGAATGCGATCGACGAGCATTTGTCCGCTGCCGGACATATAGATCTGAATGCCGCGCTGGGTGAGCAGTTGAATCTGGGGTGACTGCAGGAACTGACTGATGGGAGGTCGTGGTCCTTTGCGGCAGCACCAGTAGTACAGCGACACGGCGCGTTCAAAGGGGTTACGCTCGACGCAGAAGCGGAAGTAAGTGCCCCAGATGTGTTCTCCGACGAGTGCCCGTACTTCCGCTGCCGGCATGTGATTATAGAAGGCTGGTTTGCTGAAGGTCTGTCGCAGTCGGTTGAGCCAGTGTTTGGAGGCATTGTGAGGCTGCTGGTAATTTTGCGGCCCGATTCCCCCAAGTTGTTTTCTGAGGGACTCGTCTTCCGCTGACACGGGGGTGATGATGTCATCGGGGCCGAGGAATCTGGAGAGAGCCAGCTCGATACTGGTGCCGGCGGTCTTGGCGGTTTTCAGGAAGATGAATCGATAGCGATGTGAAACAATCACAGTTGGTGCCTTTGTCAGTTTCAGGCCGCGAAATTCTGCTGCGGCGTTTCGCTGTATCCCATTTCATCGAGAATTCTGGGCAGCTCCGGCAGTTCACTGAAAATCTGTGTCAGTCGCTGCTGGTGTTCCTGTGATTTCCACGAGTTAATGCGTGTGGTTTCAGTCTGTCGCAGTCCATTGAGGGCTCGCAGATCGAAGTTCGGGGGCACGCGCGACAGAAAGTCCTCAAATCTGCACGCTGCATCAAGATTGGCAAAGCCGTTGATTTGGTGTTGTACTGCAGCGGGGCTGGAAGTCAGGGCTTCGTAGCTGACGGACAGGACATCGCTGCGGTTTCCGGACCATTTCCAGTGCAGATAAAAATGTTGCCAGTCGCGGCAGTTGAGGTAGTAGTGCTGCGGAGACGAGAAGTGTCGAGAGGTCAGCACAGCTCGCGGGTCGCGATGCATCAGGATGAACAGTGCCTGTGTGCCATTGGCGGCGTGCCAGCTGGCGATTTCAGGTATCAGAAAGAGATCTTTCGGTCTTTTGGTGAGTATGACGGAGTGGGATCGTTTGCCGGCTGCAGCGACTTCGAGAGCGCGTCGTTCCCTGCCGCATGTACCGAGGTTTTGGGTGCATGATTCAAGCAGGAGCTGCAGGAGTGTTGTGCCGCTTCTGGGGAAGCCGCAGATCACGATGTGTCGTTTAAGTGGTGTACCTGGCAGCCAGCCACGATCTTTACTGCGTGCAAAGAATTTGAGTGCAGGCAGCAGCAGCGTTTTCGGGAACTGAAACGTGGGCTGGCGTTTGGCAAGTCGTTCCGGTGGAAAGTCCGGTCGTTCGCTGCTGGTTGTGTCCGTGACCTGATGCCATGTCATGCCGGGGCTCCGGACAGGGCTGTTGGGTAAGCGGCAGTCTGCGTGCGTATCTCGGGCGGGCTGGGCAGCAGTTGATCCAGAAAAGCTGCACAGCGATCGCTTTCGGAAACAGGGTTCTGCGCTGGCAGTGTGAGTGTAAGCTGTTCAGTTGATTGCTCGAGAAAACGTCCGGCGCGGATGAGCCTGCAGAGTTCACGCGAGATGCGGCTGGATTTTCTGAGGGGCATTCGGATCAGGCTGACAACGGCACCGGAGCTGAGGGATTCGCTGATCATGGACATGCTGTCGCAGGTAACGGCGATTCGTCCGGCGGTATTCATGAGAGAGAGAAGTTCGGACGCGGGCAGGATTCCGGCAGAGAGTGCGGCAGTGGCCGGGTGCTCGTGCAGGAGCTGCAGGAAGTCCGGCGGAGTTCTTCTGGATGTAGCGATGGTCCATTGGGCCGAGTTCTGTTCGATTATTCTTTGGGCCTGCCGGGCGACGGTGCGGCTGTCCCAGTCGAAGTGCCGTGAGTTGCCTCCGATCAGCATTAATCCTGTGCGGGGGCAGAGTCCATTTGCGGGGCGTACGCGATGCAGGACTCCGCTTGTCCGGAGGACTCCGGCATGCGTAATCCAGACGGAATCGTGGTGCGGAATGAGGCAGGCGTCAAAGAAGTGGCAGGGCAGGGTAGGCTTCATCAGCACGACGGCTTTGCCGCCAAAGCGGTATCGAGCGAGGAGCATTGGTAAGTGCGTGCGGTGTCCTGCGCCGATGAGGAGTTGAGGAGCGGGCAGCGAGTGCCAGCAACCGGGAGTTTTCGTGGCTGAGCAGTTCAGGCTGTTTGGTGCAGAGTTGACTGAAACGTCATAAAACCTGCAGTTTCGTCGCCGTGCGATGGCTTCTGAGAGAGCGAGCACCTGGTTTTCGTGGCCGGTGCGTCCATCCAGAAACCGCCAGACAACAGCAGTATCGGATGCCGACATGGTTTCGGTTCCGGAGATAGCGGAGGGATTGGTGTGCGTCCTGAGGAGGTTTCAGGCGGCGCGTGAATGAACAATTTCCGGTTGCAGCATGTGCAATGTGGCCGGCGCGTTCTGTTGCAGTTCACTGAGAGTTCCGACAGCTCTGATCTGTCCCTGATCAAGTACTGCAATACGATCGACGAGATCAAGGAAGGCGCTGCTGAGTGAATGTGTGATGATGAACACGGTGCGACCGACGGCAAAATCCTTTAGTACGGTGTGAATGACATCTTCGCTGTGCGAATCGACGGCTGAAGTTGCTTCATCGAGGATCAGGATGCTGGGATTTCGGACGATTGCGCGAGCGAGGGCAATTCGCTGCCGCTGGCCACCTGAAAGTTTTCCGCCTTTTTCTCCGACGATGGTTTGGTAGCCGTCGGGCAACTGCTGAATGAAACCGGAAGCCTGTGCTTTTTCTGCGGCCTGCTGGATCATCTCAGTTGTGGCGGTCGGATTTCCGTAGCGAATGTTCTCGTAGATGGTGTCGTTGAAGAGAAAAGTTTCCTGTGTCACCAGACCGATTTGGCTGCGGAGGTCTGCCGTGCGGAATTCGCGGATGTCCACGCCGTCGATCAGAATCTGTCCCTCGTCCGGATCCATGAAGCGCGGCAGCAGGCTGAGCAGGGTGGATTTTCCGGATCCATTACCGCCGACGACTGCAATGACTTCTCCGAAACGGACGTCGAGGCTGACATTTTTGAGGGCCAGTGGCCGAACTGTGCCTTCCATTTCCAGGGTGTCGTAGCGGAAGCTGATGTTGCGGAAGGTGATCAGTGAGTTATGCGGGATAAGCATTCGCGGTGCGGCTGGCTCGGGGACTGTGGTTCGCCGATCGATGAGTCCAAAGACTCGCTCGCAGCCGGCCATCCCGCGTTTGATCTGTTCGAAGACACTGGACAGTTTTCTGACCGGGTCGAGTGTGCCTGCGAGCAGGGCGTAGAGTGTGGCCAGTTCCGCGATACTCATGGGTTCGGCTGCAAGCTGTATGCCGAGGATTGTGTCGGTTTCGCGGAGCACCAGATAGGCTCCGGGGGCCAGTGCTGCGAAGACTCCCAGCACTCCCATGGTTTCCGAGATGGGTCTTGAAAGTGCACCCAGCATCACGATTTTCATTGATCCGGCATAGTACTCGCGGTTGGCCTTCAGGAACTGTCTGCGATGTTTACGGAAGCCAGAGAAGGCAATGACGATTCTTGCAGCCCCGAAGGTTTCGGAGATGCATTCGTAGATTTTGGCCATGCTTTCCATTGTGCGGTGGGATGCTCGGCGGAGGCGTTTTCCGAAGAAGCTGAAAACGAGTCCGAGCAGTGGGACCATAGTGATTGACAGCAGTGCCAGACGCCAGTTGACGAAGAAGGCGAGCACGGTGCAGGCGCCGGCTTTCAGCGGCTCGCGCACCAGGGTGACTCCGAAGACACGGATAGCCTGAGTCATCTGTTCAATATCATTGGTCATTCCGGACATCAGTGACGAGGTACCAATCCGGCTCAATGACTGCACATCAAGTCGCAGGGCTGCTCGAAAGCAGTCCTGCCGAATGGCGTTGACTGTCAGCTGGACGATGCTGCCGACCAGGAGTTCCTGGAAGTAGATGAACAGGCCTTTGATCACCGTTGCCAGCAGGAGGACACCCAGTATGACAGCCATCGTGTCGAAACGATCGTGTGGCACCCAGGGAAGTACAGAATTGCGGATTCGGGTCAGCAGCAGTACGTGTCGTGATTCTTCGCCCATCAGGTATTGCAGTCTGGCGCGGCGTTTCACATCGATTTCGGGGACCTGTTCGAGCGAATCTGAGAGTTCCGAGATGGTTGTCTGGCGCGTGGCAATTTCCGCGTCCACAAATTCATGCAGGCTGTCATTCTGAAACAGCACTTTGACGACGGGAAAGGCAATTGACAGATTGAGGGCCCAGAAGGCTGAGACAATGAGTGCACAGACGACGGAGAGCACAACAAGCTTCCGATATCTGAGCACGTACAGCGAAATTCGTAGAAAATTCTGCATCGATCCATCCATGGTCGACAATATCGCGAGCTAAACCGTTGTTCTATGCGGGATTTGCTTTTGTGGTCAAGTGCAAAGCTGCGGCAGCAGACTTCAGGAATGAGGCGAATTACCTGAATTGTCAATGTTTTGGGGGTTATTTTCAGAGCGGCGGAGCACAACTCGGGCGAGCGCAGCACCGGCACCGGCCCCCAGCAAATGACCGTCCCATGGTACGTGCGACCCGGCTGTCGGGAAAAGTCCCCAGAACAGCGGTCCGAACAGAACGGGAACGAGCACAGCGGCAGCGATAGCCAGCGGTCGGCGTTCAAAAAAGGCGGCAGTGATGAGCCATGCGGCCGTGGCGTAGATGAGCGTGCTGGCGCCCATGTACTTCGGACTCATCCCGAGCGACCAGACAAGCAGACCACTAAGGAGCCAGAGTGCTGCAAGGATTCGTGGCCAGTGTTTTTGTGTGGTCTGCAGCATCAGCAGCAGCACAGTCAGTGGAATAGTGTTACCGAGCAGGTGATTCAGGTCTTCGTGTATCAGCGGCATCGTGGCAATGCCGACAAGGCCGGAAAATGTGCGTGGCTGAAGTGTGAGGAACATGACGTCGACCAACTTGCTGACGGGCCATGCCAACCACAGGAGTCCTGTGAATACCAGTACGCGCCAGAGGTCATTCCAGAGTTTTCGGATCATGGCCAGTTCCTACAGTGTTTCCAGCAGTATCAGCAGCAGCCGGATTTGTGAGTCGTTGAGGGGACTGGACTGATCGTGGTGTCCGGATCTGAGGACATCTTCGAGTGATGTTGCGCGACCATCATGAAACCATGGACCGCGCTGGCTGACACCTGCGAGTCCCGGTGGATTGAAGTTGGTTTCACCCTGTTCATCGTGGATGCCGACGTCAAAGACATCGTCAGTGGTAAGTGATTCACCGGCATGGCAGTTGCTGCAACCGGAGTTCCGGAAGACCAGTCTGGCCTGCTGCAGTATTTGCGGATCGGGCAGTTGTTTGCGGCTGGCAGCAATTCCCGGCGGTGGTTGGAGGGTGCGGAGATAGGCTGCGAGTGGTTCAATGGGCAATTGTTCGGTGGCAAGCTGGGACTGCATTGAGATCAGCAGTGAAGTGTGTACTTGTTCTTCAAGCTGTTTTTTGCTGCCATTCCATGCCCATGGGCCGGTGGTGGCGACGCCCAGCAGTGAAATGACCTTTTTGGGTGCTCCGCGATCTTCGTCACCGAAGGTGTCTGCCAGCAACCCGTTGGTGTGTCCATCGGTGTGACAGGAATGACAACTGTACCAACCGTCGAGTGAGACGCGGGCATCATAGAATTTCTGCTCCCCGACCTCCGCTGCAGTGAGTTGCCGCATGGGCCCAAGTGCGACTGTTGTTCGAACCGCAACGGAGTCAGGCTGCAGTGAGATGACAGAAAGGGAATCATCGAATCTGTTGACAACGAACGCGAGCTCTTGGTCGGCGGACAGACAAACAGATTCCGGTCGTTTGCCAACATGAATGCGTTCGAATGGCAGATGACTGGCCGTACGGAAGGCCACCTGATCTGTTCCTGAAAGAACCAGCAGAGTTGTGTCGCTGTGGGTAACGGCGATGTTCCCGGGGTCGCCGGAGCCGATGGAGGGAGTCCCGAGGGGGTATCTGGAGCGTCCGGTGCCTGCAGGTTGAGCATAGGCGGGGGCGGATGCAGCGGCGTCCGGGTTCAGCGTGTAGCTGCCACCCTGCTGAAACTCATTTCGTTCATCAGCACCTTTTACGAAAGATGCCTGTGGGGCAGCCGAGAACAGGTCTTTGAGGGGAAGTGAATGGAGTCCGTTCTGCATCAGCACACCCCAGAAGACTCGTTCATACGTGGTGAAGGTGCTGGAGTCCAGAGTCTGGCAGGAGACAAGGAGTGAATCCGTGCGGGGGTTTACCGCCAGTCCGCGGATATTGTGGCCATGCACGGAGAAGTGCCTAAGGACACGTCCGCTGGTGGCATCAACAGCGGCAAGGCGACCGCCGAAACTGTCTGCGACAATGACAGTACAGCAATCGCTGAACAGTATTCTGCGCGGAGAAAATGGGAGCGAAACTTCGGCCTGCAGGTGGGCTTGTCCGGTGGAATCGAGGGCCAGCAGCGTTACAGACGCTGGCCAGAGCGAGGAAACTGCGACCAATCCTCCGTCACTGCTGACAGCCAGATCCACCGGCGACAAGGGCAGGGAGTGCTGATTAAGCAGATGCAGTTCGCGGGCTGCAGGACCAGGTTTCAGGACCAGAAGTTTACCGGTGGCATCATCAAGTGCGAGCAGAAGGCGTCCGGTGGATTCGACAGCACTGAGAGCAGCTGCGACCTTCCACTCATTGATGACGCTGAGTGAGGATTGATCGACGGCAGTAATGGAACCGCTGCGGGAATTGGCGGTAAACACTGTACCGTCAAGTACTGCGGCATCTATGGGCATGCGCAGACCGGGTGTCGAGGCGTCAATAGTCGGGAGTGGGGATCGCTGACCTGCCGGCAGGGTGGCGGGTGCTGTAATAACCAACGCGAGGGCTGTGATGAACTTTGTAATGGCAGGCAGCCGAGGCTTTTGACGCCGGATGAGTTTTGAATGCCGGGGTTTCATGAGGACATCCACGAGTGGTGCAGGGGGTGGTTGGGGAAGAAACCGGGCCGAGTCGTCATGATAACGCAGGTGTATTCCCGCGGTTTGGAAATTTGCTCGGTTTTTCCCGGAAAGCAGATGAAACAGGAATTCGCCCCCTGTATGGAATCTCGGAAGCGTTGAGAGATTTTAAGCCTGACCCGTTGGTATGATTCGGGAACGCTTGTCCGGGATTGTGCAGGGAGCCGATGACAATGGTGGAAATGCAGCAGGTCCTTCAATCGAATCTGTCCGGCGTGTTGCTGCGAATCCGTGCCGCGTGTGCAAGAGCGGGGCGAGAGCAATCCGGCGTGAGGCTGATCGCAGTGACGAAGTATGCCGACTGGGCATGGGTGCAGATGCTGGCGGGGCTGCACCCTGTTTTTGGCGAGAATCGTCCACAGCAGCTGGCGGAACGGAGCCAGCAGTTGCCGGCTGTGGAGTGGCACCTGATTGGTCATTTGCAGCGCAACAAAGTGCAGCTGGCGTTGCGGCACGCGGCACTGATTCATTCGGTGGATTCACTGCGTCTGCTGCAGTCGATAGCTGCCGGAGCGGTTGCGGGCAGGCGTCCCGCGGTGCTGCTGCAGGTAAATGTATCGCGGGAGGATTCGAAGACGGGTTTTGGAGCTGACGAGCTGCCGCGTATCTGGGATCAGGTTCTGGAAAATGCGGAGCAGGTCGAGATTCGCGGACTGATGACGATGGCAGCAGAGAGTTCCGATCCGGAGGATGCTCGCCCGGTGTTTGCGGAACTACGACACTTGCGGGACCTGTTAAATGAGCTGCCGGCGACACGGCAGCGGGGAATCCGGCTGTCAGAGCTGTCGATGGGTATGAGCGGGGATTTTGAGCAGGCTGTCGAGGAGGGTGCAACATTGCTGCGAATTGGGAGTCTGCTTTTTCGTGGCCTTGGCGCTGACTCTGGCTGAGGCGAAGGGGAGAGCAGGCGGCACCGCGGGGGCCTGTGCGGCAGCAATTGCCGGTGCGATAGCCGGGGGGCCGTGGTTTCCGTCTGCAGCGAAGGTTCCGCGAATTCGTTTTCCGGAAAATGTTCGGAGAATGCCGAAGACACCGGCAGGGCAGGATATGCGCCGGGGGCCTGTGCGCAGGATGGCTGGCGGCCATCCACCGGGTGGGGCGAGCTGCAGTGGAGAGACAATGAGCGGAATTTTTTTACGCTGGAAATGTTTGTGTTCCGGCATTGTCGCGGCGACGTTGTGTGCTGCATCTGTCATAGCAGATGACGACTGGCTGCCGGCATCCATGGTGCCCGAGGACCCTGCAGCCACCGAGTCCGCAGACAGTGCGTCAGCGGACCAGATGTCTGACCTCGAATTCAATCGTCGTCTTCCGGAGCCTGAGCAGTTCTTCAATCATTCGGGAGATGATGGCTGTTCGGACGATTGTGGTGACCTGCCGATACCGAAGGGCAGGAAGGGGTGCTGGCAGGGAGGGACGTTGATCAGCAGTTATCTGCACGACGATTCCTCGACCGGACTTGCTATTGGTTCGCTGGATGCTTCAACCACGTTTGGCGTGCCGCTTGGAAGCTTTGAGAACATTCTGCTGCTGACTCCTTTCTTTCGGGCGGACTTTCTGAATTCTGCCGCGGTATTTGATTTGCCATCCGAAGTTTATGAGACGGGTGTACGGGGCTTGTGGAGGAAGAAGCTGACGGACCGTCTGAGTACGATGGCGATTGTGACGCCGGGAGTGCGCACGGACTTCAGAAACAGTGATGGCGCCGTACGATTGTTCGGTCTGGGGCTGCTTACATGGCAGGCAGTTCCGGACCGGCTGTCGTTGTCGGGAGGGGCGGTGCATACTGGGCGAGATGACTTTCCGTTGCTTCCAGCGGCCGGGATTCTGTGGACTCCGAGTTCTGAGTGGAAGATTGATGTGCAGTTTCCATCCCCTCGAATTTCGAGGCGTCTGATGAAGGACGGCCAGAACAGCGAATTGTGGGGCTATGTTTCCGGAGTTTTTGGCGGCAACACGTGGGCGGTGCAGAGAGCCTCAGGGTTGAATGATCAGCTGACAATTCGGGATTTGCGACTGATGCTGGGGCTGGAGCAACTGTTGCCGGCGAATCAGTCGGCGTTCATGGAGTGCGGACTGGTGTTTGACCGCTCATTCACGTGGGAAAGCGGTGCAGAAGAGACGTCTTTGGACAGCACCTGGGTGCTGCGTGCAGGGGTCAGTTTCTGATATCCTGTGGGGCGCCGGATTCTGCAGTCGAAGGGGGCGTTGTCGGAACGCTGGGAGATTCGGGAAGAGTTGTATTGAGAGCAGTCGATTGAATCAGGCTGTGGGGGGTGACAACGGTCGTCAGATTCTGTGGGCTGGCGGATGAACCTGTGCCTGAGATGACGGCCAGTACCATCAGGAACAGTCCGACACCGATCGGGATGATGGCGTTCAGTTCGAGGTGTCTGCGGAATGAAATGCTGATGGAGTCGGTGGTTGTTTTGTGCAGTCGGACGGTGCGTCTGCCGGACTCATGTCTTTCGCGTTTCATGAATTCGGTGACGGACTTCCCGAGGGAGTCGGAGAGCAGTTCGGTGGTCCACTGATGCTTCTCGGGGTTTCGTGTGTTGTGTCTTGCGAGGAGGCTGAGTCCGGAGCGGAGATCCTGTTTCAGGAGCCCCAGTTGCTGTTCACCTGTAAGCACCGGGCTGTTGCTGGCGACGGATGGCATTTCGCGGAGTGGCGAGATGATCCAGAGGTGCTGTCGCAGCGGGCTGTTGCGAACGAACGGGACAGCCAGTTGCAGCCCGGACATTCGGTTCTGATCTGCGGTCAGTCTGGCGAGCCACCGCAATTTGAAGCGGGCGAGATTGGCATCGGGAGACAGCACGAGTCGTCTTCGTCCGGGGGCTTCCCACGTCGCCTGCACGTTTTT
>SXXK01000329.1 GCA_005791255.1 Planctomyces sp. | reverse complement strand
CGGTTTTCGGGTTGTGATTCAGGATCGCGGCGAGACTGGTCTGGCGGCGCTGGAGAGCGTGTGTGAGGCCACGGTGGATGCGGGCGGTAAGGACTATCGTCTGCGGGATCTGTTTTCCGGTTTCCGGGCGGCGACGAACTGGATTGAGCTGGATATTGATCGTGAGGCCATACGGAAGATGGGGCTGTCGATGGCCGACGTCTTCAGTGCTTTGCAGGTCAACTTTGGTTCGCTGTACGTCAACGATTTCAATCGTTTTGGTCGTACGTGGCAGGTGAATGTGCAGGCCGATGCTCGGTATCGTATGGGGACTGAGGATCTGCGTCGGATGTATGTGCGTTCGCCGTCAGCGGGCAGCGTGCCTCTGGCCAGTTTTATTCGTGTTCGCAGTGTTCCCGGTCCGTTGATGATTTATCGTCACAATCTGTATCCGGCGGCTTTTGTCAACGCGGACGCCGGTGTTGGGACCAGTTCCGGGGCCGCCATTCAGGCCCTGCACGATGCCGCGGAGACTCAGCTGGCGCCGGCGATGAAGGTGGAGTATACGGAGCTGGCATTCCTGCAGCAGTTGGCCGGAAACACGGCGATGTACGCGTTTCTGCTGGCGGTTGTGCTGGTGTTTCTGGTACTGGCAGCGCAGTACGAAAGCTGGTCACTGCCGCTGGCTGTCATTCTGGTGGTGCCCATGTGTCTGCTGTGTTCAGCGGTGGGTGTGTCAGTTGCCGGTCTGGACATCAACATCTTCACGCAGATTGGCTTTGTGGTGCTGGTGGGGCTGGCCTGCAAGAATGCGATTTTGATCGTGGAGTATGCGCGGTCCCGCAGTCTGGCGGGGGTGTCGCTGCGTGAGGCTACTCTGGAGGCCTGTCAGCTGCGACTGCGACCGATCATCATGACATCACTGGCGTTTATTTTTGGTGTTGTGCCACTGGTGCTGGGAGAGGGAGCCGGTGCCGAGATGAGGCGGACGCTGGGAATTGCGGTCTTTGCGGGCATGCTGGGAGTCACGATTTTCGGTGTGCTGCTGACGCCTGTGTTCTTTTATGTGATTCAGAGAGTGAGCAACATGAGCAGGGGGCAAAAGCATGAAGTCGCGGACCGAGTATCTGACATTCCAGCTGCCTGAGCGGATGGGTTTTTTGAATATTACGGATCGAGTCGCCGGGATTGTGGCTGCCAGCGGAGTGCAGGAGGGCCTGGTACTGGTGAATGCCATGCACATTACGGCCAGTGTGTTCATTAATGATGATGAACCTGGCCTGCATGCGGATTATCGCCGCTGGCTGGAGCACTTGGCGCCTTTTGATGCTTCGCCGACCAGGTATGCTCACAATCGCACGGGAGAAGACAATGCCGACGCGCACATGAAGCGGCAGGTGATGGGGCGTGAGGTCGTGGTGGCGATTACGGCGGGCCGGCTGGATTTTGGTCCGTGGGAGCAGATTTTTTATGGTGAGTTTGACGGACGGCGTCCCAAGAAGGTTCTGGTCAAGGTGATTGGCGAGTAGTGTTGTTGTCGGGTGCGGTGTCTGGTGTCGTGGCGGACTGGTCGGTCGTGGCATCGAGGCGAATGACGGCTCGATACAGTGAGACGGCCAGCAGAGCCCCGGAGATGGCGATCAGTGTACCCAGCACCCATGGTGATGCGAGCAGAGGCGGGCCGGGTTTTGGTGCCGGTGGCTGCAGCTGTCGTTCTGCGACAGGCTGCAGTGACGCGACGGAGGCGGAAGTATTCAGCTGCAGGGCCCGATTCAGAGCGCCGAGGTCGTGCTGAGGTCGCTCGGCCAGTTCGTCATCATACAGCAGGCTGTAGCGGTGTCCGGGTTCGGCCAGCATCACAACTTCGTACTGTGGTCCGGTGGCAGTGACCCCGGTGATCTGCAGCGGGGGACTGTCGAGATTCTGAATCAGCAGCCGCAGGCGTGTTGTGTGTAACTCCGGCGTGGACAGTTCCAGTCGCCTGTCATTCAGGGTGTCGGTCGAGAAGTCCGCCAGTGTTTCTGCGGCAACGTCCCGCCAGCCTTCTTTTGGATCGTCAGCAGGGACCTGCAGCGTGACAGTGCGACTGAAATTCCGGCTGGGGGTCTGGAGGGTGAGACTGGTGATTGGTCGCAGATCGCTGGTGAATTCAGCGATGGTGCTGCGTTGTTTGAGATCTTCCTCGATACGGACAAGGTTGAGTGTGCGGGATTCGGGAAGAGTGGAATTTGTGGTGGTTCGTGAGCTGCGAAAGGAGATTCGGTCGATTCGGAAGGGGCGTCGAACTCGCAGTGATTTTTCTGACTGCTCGGTCACTCCGCTGCCGGTCTGTGTTCTGGTCAGTTCGCGAAATGGCGACTCGAGGTCGTCTGTGGCAGTGGCGATGCGAATTTTGAGACTGCGCGAGCTGGATTTGCGGAGGGCGATTTCGGTTCTTCGAACGTCCATAAAGCGTGAGTAGTCGAAGAGCAGTGCGGGATCGCAGAGGGGAGTCGGTGGGGTGGTGGATTCGTCTGTGACTTCGATGCGCTGTTCGAAATCCTGCAGCGGGGTTTGAATCAGCAGGTACTCCGGCACGGGATCCTGCTGCGTCAGTTTCACGAGGATGCTGAGTGAATCGTCGGGCTCCGGACGCAGTTCAACAGCGGAAGGATTCCAGATGAACGCAGTGGAGCCGGATGCGGAGCCGGGACTGCGACGAATGAGGAATGGAATCAATTGCTCGCGCTCATCGGCGACTGCCGCATCAGGGTATCCGGGGCGGGTGTGTGTCCAGAAATCGGTATCGAGGGGTATCCGCAGCAGGCGGGGACTGTCTTCGGCTGAGAAGTCGATTGCGCGTGACCTGCGCCAACTTTGCGGTGGTGAAGAGTCAGAATTTGCAGGTTCATCGGCCAGCAGCGGGAGTGGCAGGCAGCAGGCGAGGCCCAGCAGCAGCCGCTGGCTGGTGGTGCGGTGGACTGGCATCTGTGAAGGGCTCCTGCTAGGGGTTATCTCTGTGGGACAGACGATGGGATCTGCCCTGCCGGTGTGAATACTGTCGGTGGGGATTTCGGATCAGTCATTGGACGGTTTGCCGTCGTTGCCGGTGACAAAGGTTTGTCGTGCCCGCAGGTACAGGAATGAACCTCCGGTGACCATTAATCCAAGAACGATGAACGCGATGATGCGGTAGAACTGGTCAAGGCTGGCGAGATCGGAGAAGAAGACTTTGCAGGCGACGATTGTGAACAGTGTCAGTCCCACATAGCGCTGATGTCTTTGATTGCCGTGAATCCCTGACAGCAGCATGCCGAGGGCGAACAGAGACCAGAGTATGCTGACGCCCCCGGCCCGCAGTCCCGGCAGATGCAGCCCCAGAAAGGTGTTGACTTCCAGCGTGAACCAGACAAACAGTGCGGCAACAGATGCGAATCCGAGGGCAGCACCTGCGGGCTGAGATCCGGGGAGGCGTGTTTCCGATTCGGCGGAGAATCGTCGGGAGGCCCAGGCGAGAAAAACGGCGAGCATGCCGAAGTCCAGCATACGGAACATGGCGTGCACCGGGTTCCACGGCCCCGACCAGGTCAACCCGGTGAGGTTCCAGGTCCGCACGTCGAAGGCCGCAATTTTCAGCAGCAGGGCGCCGACCAGCAGAGCCAGCAGAGCCTGAGAGATCTCGGAGAAGTTCCTGGTGATTTTCTGAACCAGGCAGACGGCGAAGCCCAGCCAGAGCATGGTGATCATGGTCATGCGGGCTGCGGGCAGGATGATTCCCAGTGTGCGATTGAATTCCAGTGTCAGCCAGAATATGGCTGCGAAGAATACGGTTAACTGCAGCAGACCGGCAGCACTGGATTCATTGAATGCCGTGGGGATGTCGTTGCGGCGTTCCAGAGTATCTTCCGGAGTTGATTCCACTGTGCGGCGATTGAGCAATTGGCTGCCGAGGAATAAACAGCCAACCGGGATTCCGAATGACAGGGCTCGTCGCAGCATTTGCAGCAGGCTGTCGCTGACCGAGAGCATGGTCACGCCGGATCCAAACTCGGCTGGCAGGTCGACGGCCGTGAAGCGGAACATCGCGATGCAGTAGAGGACGATGCTGATGGTTTGCAGGAAGTGGCTGCGGATTCGTGAGGCCAGCCAAAGCATGGCAACGGCCTGCAGTGACCAGCTGGCGGCGATCCATTGTCCGGAGAGCAGCAGAGGCAGTGAGACTGACAGGAACACGGACGAAAGTCCGATGAACGTCAGCATCAGTTCGCGATCCAGTACGCGACGGATCAGGCAGTAGTGCACGTGCAGAGCGTAGAAGGCGCTCAGTCCCAGTGCCACAGCGGCCGACCAGCGATAGCCAAAAGTGCGGTCGATCAGTCCATAGCTGATTCCGAAGAACGTGGCGGCATTCAGAAACAGCACGATGACGTCGAGCAGGTTCGAAGACACGCGGACTCGCAGGTTGTAGATGAAAACCATCGTGGAGAACATGCCGAAGAATGCGATCAAAAACGGCATCACCTGCCAGAAGTGAATTGCCGGGTCGAAGCTGCTGAGGGAGGCGAAGACCAGCATGTGGTGGCAAGCAAATCCAAGGTAGCTCAGCAGTGGCCAGCGGCGAAATGCTGACACTCCAAGAATGCCGCTGCCCAGCACCAGCAGATAACCGTACAGACCGGGATAATTGACCGTGTCCGTAGAGAGCATGATTGGAGTAAGGTAGCCTCCGACAACTCCGAAGACTGCCGTGACTTTGGAATCGAAGCGGACAGAGATGAAGCCAGCGAGGACAGTCACTGCGGTCATCAGAGCGAAGCCCGCCCCAATGGACATCAGGCTGTACATGCTGCTGGCAGCGAAGACGCTGAAGTAGAGGGTGGCTGTGCCCGTTCCCAGCAGTCCCTGGCCGATGAGTTTATAGTTACCATTGAGCAGGCGGGTGCCTGCTGTGAGCATGCCGAACCCGGTGCAGGCGGCCAGTACTGAACGGGCTGCCGGGGGCAGCATGCCGTTATCGATTGAGTACTTCAGGAAGAAGCCAACACCGACCAGGACCAGCAGCAGTCCGATTCGCAGCAGCCACTGGCTGGCAACGGCAAATTCCCAGGAAACGCCCTGAGGAACGTGTTCTTCGCCAACAACGATCCAGTTCCAGATGCGATTCAGGACATCGGCTGCCGCCGTTTCAAAGCGGTTGCCGGTGTGTGCTGCAGTTTTGATGACGCTGGGGGATTCTTCGGCGTCAGCCTGCGAGGCCGCGATGACGGGCGTTGTGGCCGGCGGGCGTCTCGATCGGTGTTTTTCGGCGCGCTGTGAAATTGAGTCTTTCTCGGGAGTCGCGGGGGGCATTGCGGGGATGGACGGAGCCGGCAGCGGATTTTTCGGGTGCGGGGTGTCGATCCGGGGAGGTGCAGGCGTCTCCGTTGTCATCTGCGGGGGTTCGATGCCAGGCTGTGCTGGCTTAGAGGCAGTTCGCGGAGTCTCGGAGGCCGGCTGCTGGCGAGGGACGACCGCAGCGGCAGCCGGATCAGGATGCAACGGAGCGGACCCGGCTGTGCGGGCTGTCCCGCTGTTCTGAATCGCGTCGTAGATGGTTTTCATCTGCAGGGTGGTTCTGTGCAGTCCCTCCTTCAGCTCATTGCGCAGGGCCAGGACTTGATTACGCAGATTCAGCAATCCGGTGAGCACGAGCACCGCCGCGGAAAGTTTCACGAAGAAGTCCAGCAGTTCCAGCATGGCACACCTCGGCAGCGGACGGAGTGATTCAGGTCAGGTCATGTGCGCGCGAATACGCACACAGAAGTACCGACTGCCTTCTTGAGCACTTTGTGTTCCAAATCGTGGTTGTTTGCCGGGATGGTCGATTTTGCCAGGTTTTCCGGGGCTGCCGGCAGTTGCCGCGAGAAGTCAGGCGAAGGCTGCCGGGCGTTTTTTGCCAGTGCCGTGCTGCATTTTTGCCCGAGTGGCGGCAACGCTGATGGTTCAGCTGGCTGTTCTGCGGGCCAGTTTCAGCAGTCCGGTCAGGGTTTCTTCCTGTTCAGCGACTTCCCGCATGGGCCAGGCAAATCGCTCGGCGAGACGACGTCTGAGTGCTGGAAAGGCCTGAACGAGTCCCCCGGAAACTGCCAGCTGATTCCAGGATGGGGAGCTGGAAAGTCGGTTTGAGCATTCGAGATAGCTGTCAGCCATGAAGTCAAACGCGGCACAGAACAGGCTTCCGACTGTCAGATTTTCCGTGGTGATGTTTTCGATGCGGCCCTGATTTCCCATGGCGCCTGAGAAGAAGCTGAGATCGCAGGAGAGGCCATTGGCGGCGCTGTGCTCAGTGGCCTCAGCAATCAGTTGCCAGGAATTGGTGAGGCTGATTCCGGCTGCTCGCGGCAGCTCCGTCAGCAGACTTTCCAGCACAGTGAGTGAGCGACCGGCGGGGATGTGGGTGACAGTATTCAGGAACTGTCCGTCGAACCAGCAGCGAGTCTGGCAGTTGCCTGGCTGAAACTGTGCTGTGATCTGACTGACCTGAGAGCCTGTTGAGCAGTTGATGGACAGTTCGGAGCAGCTGAGGTCAATGCCAAACAGGGCCGCCTGTTGATCTCCGATAGCCGCGAAGCACTCCAGTTGCTGACCGTTGTTTGTGAAGTGTCCGACTGTTTCGGATTCAGTGGCGAGTGCGGGCCAGTGGAGTCCGTCGATGCCGGCTGCAGCGAAGGCATCATGGTGCCAGTCACTGGTTTTCAGATTGATCATCCCGATGCCGTGTGACCGGTGCATGCGCGGGGGGGCGTTGCAGATGCTGGCGATCACGTAGTCACCGATGGTCACGGGCATGGTTTGTCGGGGCAGTTGCTGATGCTGTGCCAGCCAGCAGAGCAGAGTGATGGCTGATCCTGGCTTCAATTCCTTTCCCAGTTCTTCGAACTGCTGATCGTTCCATGCCTGACGGAGTTGATCGATCAATGGTATGGAACGACCGGGTGCCGGCAGCAGAGATCTCTGATCGCGCCAGGACAGATAATTTGTGACTGGTTTGTGTTGTGCATCCAGCAGCAGAATTCCACCCATCTGGCTGGTAAATCTGACCTGTGCGGTCGCGGGGGCAGCCTGCAGCAGTTTGCAGAGGACTTCGCGGGTGCACTGTACAACGGCCTGCGGATCAACTTCGTGGAAGCCTGCTGGCAGGCCCGGGAGTTGTCCGGGGAAAGCGGCTTTCTCGGTGTGTTCAACGAGTCCTGATTCGAGGTTGAGGATGCCACCCTTGATGGATGAAGAGCCGATGTCGATTCCGATGCAGCGCATGACACAGATCCGTTTGTCAGACAGTGAATGAAGGCTCAGACTGCTTCCGGCAGTGGCAGGCCGGACAGTTCGGCTGCTTCCCGCAACTTGGCTCGCACGTCTGCCGGAAGTGCAATACCGTGCTCATCTGCTTTTCGTGCCGTACGGAATTCCAGTTCTCCGGGCAGCAGAACTCCGTCTGATCCGGTGGCTGGGGGAGCATTGTGAATTTCGTCGATTAAGGCCTGCATGCGGGCATTGAACTGCTGTCGATCGGTCATGCTGTCGATGTGCATGACTGTGAGCGAGGCATTGTGCCATGAAGGTCGATCGACGGGATCGAACATCCAGCTGCCGACCTGCCATGTCATATGTCCTCCGGGAATGAGGGCGGACAGGACTTCGCACCAGAGGCCCAGTCCGTAGCCTTTGTGGCCGGCCATGGGTGCCAGAGCGGCGGAGTGCGGGTAGAGTGATCCATCGGTTGTGGGCAGGCCATCCGGGCCGATGAGCCATGTGGCTGGGATGGACTCACCACGCTGCCATGCGGCGTAGACTTTGCCTCCGGCCACTGCAGCGGTGGCGATATCCAGCAGGATCGGGTCTGTGGCGGTGGGAATGGCGAAGGCCAGCGGGTTGCTGCCGAGTACGGCTTTGCGGGAACCGGGGGCTGCCACACTGGGAATGTCATTGCCTGTGATCATGGCAGCGCAGCCATGACGGGCAGCCTGCAGTGCATACTGCCCGGCGGCTCCGATATGTCCGGTATTGCGGATGGAGACAAAGGCCACACCGCAGGCGTGAGCCTTGCTGATGGCGGTCTGCATGGCGGCAGAGCAGCCTGTCTGGCCGAGTCCGGCATCGCCGTCAAGCACGGCCCATGCGGCACCTTCGCGTTCGATCCGCGGGATCGCGGCGGCCCGGTAACCACCGCCCTGAAGTTTACGCAGGTAACCGGCCAGCAGTTTTGTGCCGTGAGTGAAGACCCCGAGTCGGTCGGTACCGACGAGGCAGCCGGCGGCTGTGTTTGCGTCGTGTTCCCCGAGCCCGACAGCCCGAAAACAACGAACGGTGAAATCCATCAGGACATCAATGGGAATTCCTGCAGACACGAGACAGCCCCTGAGCGATGCTGGAGAATGATTTTGCGGCTGGCATGGCCGAAAAAAAACCGCGGTGGTTGAACCACCGCGGAAGATGATGAATTCCGTCTGCTGTGACCAGTGAGCCCGGGGAAATAGTTTCAGTTCAGATCCAGCTTTAGTTCAGAACTGCCTGATTCGGGAATTTCCAGGGTGATTCCGGAGGTGTCGGGGCTGGCGTACTTCGCGGGAATTTCCAGTGGTGGCTTCGGCATCTTTTTGGGGTCTTCAACAGTGGAGCCAAGGCCGTCATCTTCGGGTGGCTGCCAGATGACAGACACTTTATGGTTGCCGGCAACGGCACCGTCTCCTGGGGCGTTGGTACCGAGGGTGAAGCGGCCTTCGGCATCAGTGGTACCACTGGCTGTACGCTGCTCACCGGCGGGGTGCAGTGTGACTATGAAGCCACTCAGTGGTTTACCCTTGAAAGTCAAAACTCCTGAGGCAGACACTGTCTTGAAGATCTCGGCCTGCGGAGTGTAATCGCTTCCGCAACCGCAAAGCAGCACAGTGGTAAGCAGCAGCAAAGATTTCGGAATTCTCATGGACATGGCTCGGGCAGGCAACGGGGGTTTGGGTGCGAGATGATTGACGCGGGGCATCCGGTGTGGCCGGATTACCATTCCGAAACGACTTCGTTACCGTTTATGCTGCCGACAGCACGCCATACGCGAGTGTCGATATTCTCGCTGACAAACCGCACCGAGCCGTCGCCCAGCACCAGTTGTGAGCCACCCGTGTGAAAGCTGCGTGTGGCAAGGTGTCCGCGGTCGAATCCCACACTGCGGATACAGTCACGCAGACGTGAGTTGGGTGTCAGGGTGTGCGAGTAAAAGGTGGCGACAACAACTCCTCGGTAGTATTGCTTGCCGCGATACAGAATCGCGCTGGTGGCGCGGTTATCGCAGGCGGCAACGGGAATGGTATCTCCCGTGGGGCTGGCATCCCAGGTCGCGAACGGGAGGTTTGTGGCGACCCACAGGTCCTGCGGCGTACCGGCAGCGACAACGCCCGACGTGGGTGATCCACTGCTGGGGCCAAGGATGATTTCAGCAAACATGCCGCTGTTTGACATCCCATCGACAAAGTCGCGGAAGGCCGCCCCGCGATTTCGACCAAAGGGGCCTCGATCAGCCGCGTAGTTAGCGTTGTCGCCGAGGCTCTGGACATAGTTGGTGGTTCCGCAGCCGTTCGGGCACTGTGACGGGGCCAGCACGAATGCAGGGCTGCCAATCTGCGACGGGCACTGCAGAATTGCCAGACGCTGCTGGCGGGCCTTCACGTTGGTTGCATGCGAATTGATGTCGTTGTTGAAGTTGAACTGATTGTATTCGTTGCTGGCTTCGAAGTATGGGAGGATTTGCGTGTGCGTTGATGCGTTGTTGACGCCGAGGAATCCGGGGGGCAGTCGAGTATGTGTGCCTTCGTAGTTGTGCAGTGCCAGTCCGATCTGCTTGAGGTTATTTTTGCACTGCGTTCGGCGGGCTGCTTCGCGAGCCTGCTGCACCGCGGGCAGCAGCAGGGCCACAAGGATGGCGATAATGGCGATCACCACCAGCAGTTCGATCAGGGTAAATGCGCGACGTTTCATCCAGACCACTCCGATGATGAAGAAATTGAATGCAGCCAAAGAGACTGGCGAGCCACTGAATTGTTCCGGAGACATGGTGCAGAATCAGCGGCAGGCTGTGATCGCTGCAGGGTCGATCTGTTCGCAAACCGCCCGCAACATAGCCTTGCGGGGGCCTGTGACCACAGGTGGATCTGTGGTGTGTTTCACAGAATGACCGGATTTTTTGAAATTCCTGGTTCCGGTATTATTGGGGGTTTGATCATCCCCGGGAATGTGTCCTGACAAATGTTGCGGGTGCTGTTAGGATTCGAGGACGGTGCTGATGGTGCGTATCTCTGTCTGCAGATTCGGCCCCGGCTTATGCAGTTTTTCCTGGGCAGCGATTTGTCATGACAGATTCTCGAGTCAACCTGAGGCAGCCGTGGCTGGCGGCCCTGCTGGCATTTCTTCTGCCAGGTTTAGGGCACTGGTATCAGGGGCGGCGATTCAAGGCGGCAGTTTTCTCTGCCGGGATTTTGATTCTGTTCGGCTGGGGACAGGTTCTGGGTGAGGGTCAGGCGACCTACAGTCGGCTGGTGCTCAGGACCAGTGCGGATTCGCCACAGTTTTCGGCCCAGCCTCCTGTGTCGAAGACGTCGTATGGTTTTTGGGCGCAGGTGCTTGTGGGACTGCCGGCTTTTCCGGCATTGCTGCAGGAGGCGAGGTTCAATGCGATCGACAAATCCGTGGGCTTTCTGGATTCAGAAATTCGCAGTGATTTTGTGGGGGCGCTCATCGAAACGACTCGTCAGGGTGACCTGCGGACACCCGTGACCGGCACTCTGCAGCTGTCGCCGACGCGTCCTGAAGGCAGTCGCACGGTGCAGGGAGAGCTCAAGGCCGGGACGGTGGACGGCGGGACCGTCAGTTATCGCCTGGGTGGAGAAATTCAGCTTGGCCGTGCCGTGTTTGGTTCACCGAGGCGGTCGATTGAGTGTCGTCTGGTGGATGAGGCCGGCAATTTTCTGAGTGCTCGGATTGAGGGCACAATCAGCCGCGGTTTTTTCAACTGGTACATGGCTCCGCTGGATTCGATGGAACTGGATCGTCTGCATGGCAGTTTAAGTCGGCAGTACGATGTAGCGGCGGTGCTGACATGGATAGCGGGATTGCTGAATTTGATGGCGATCTGGGATGCGGCGCAGGGGCCGGCGTACGGGTATGGTGATGAGGATCGCGGCGAGGGCGAGGGTTCAGGATCCGGCGGTGGTGGCAGCGGCGGCGGTGACGGGGATGCTGATGCGGCGTCCGTGAAAGCCTGAATCAGTCTGGCTGACGCGTTTTAAAGGCTTATCTGCAATGGACTTAAGTTTGATTACTCAGGCTTTGCCACTGACCGCCATCGTGTGTCTGGTTTACTGCGCGACTCGTTTTGAGATGCCTGAGAAGATTTTGCGTTCTGCGCTGGTCATGTTTGGCAAGACCATTCTGTTTCTGGGCTGTGCGTGGCTGCTGCTGCTGTGGGTCTCAGGCTGATATCGCTGCAGCGGCTGGAATTCCCCCCGGAAAACGCATTTGTCTCCGGGCATTGGTTTGACATTCTCCAGCAGCGGCCTGACAATTTCCGGTATGTTTGTCTGTATCTGTCTGACGTTCAGTCAGCCTGACAACTGCTGCTTTCGGTTTTTCGTGCCTGCTTCCTGTGGATTCCGTCAGTCAAACAACTTCGGCTGAGGCTGCGACCACAGGTTCTGTGCCTGCTGGTTTTGTCCCCGTGGTTGGGCTGGTGGGCGGTGTGGGATCCGGAAAGACGTCAGTTGCGCGGGCGGTCGGTGGTCTCAGGCTGTCTGTGATTGATGCTGACCAGATCGGTCATTGGCAGCTTCAGGACCCTGTGGTTGCTGCCCGGCTGGTTCAGGAGTTTGGGGATCAGATTCTTGAAGAAGGTGTCATCAGTCGGGCTCGACTGGGGGCGCTGGTATTCCAGGATTCTCCCGCTGGTCGTCAGCGTCTGCAGCGGCTGAATGAAATCGTGAGACCAGGGATTCAGGCTGAGATCCATCGCAGACTGAATTTGATTCCGCAGGACGCGGACGTGGTTGTGCTGGATGCAGCACTGCTGCTGGAGGCTGGCTGGGCAGATCGGTGTGATGCGTTGATCTGGATTCAGACTCCGTTGCAGCAGCGTCAGCAGCGAGTGGCAGCGACTCGAGGCTGGTCGGAACTGCAGCATGCGCAGCGTGAGGCTGCTCAGTGGCAGGTTGACCGAAAGCGAGCGTCGTGTGAGTTTGAGGTGGACAATTCGGGAAGTCCGGAGGCTGCTGCAGAGCAGCTGCAGGGGTACCTGCGGTTGATTCTTCGGCGGGGGCCACGATCGCATCGAAGCGGTGTTCCTGCCATTTCCACTATGTTGTGACGTGCTGTGTTGTGAAGTGCTGATATCTTCTGCTGAACAGTGGTTTCGCCGGAAACTGCGGCTCAGGTCCTTTCAAAATCCGGCACCTTCTGCCCTCTTCCTATCTCGGAGGCCCCTCGCGGCCATGTCTACTCGCTCTCCCCGCCCTGAAGAATCTCGTGGTCCCCTTGGTCGCCCCCAGCGGACTCGCACCGAAGACAAATTGCCGTCAGACGACGCGGAAAAATCGGTCTCTGAGACATTTGCGCCGCCATCCGAGGATCAGATCAACATCGCGGAGCTGCAGCGGATGTCGATGAAGGATCTGATTGCGATTGCTGAACGGGATCAGTTGACGGAATATCACGGCCTGAAGAAGCAGGATCTGATTTTCCGGATCCTGAAGGAGCGGACCCGGCTGAACGGACTGATGTTCGGCGAGGGGACGCTGGAGATTTTACCGGACGGTTTTGGCTTTCTGCGCAGCCCGGATTATCACTACCTGCCCTGCCCTGACGACATTTATGTCAGTCCCAGTCAGATCCGGCGTTTTGGATTGCGAACCGGTGCCACAGTGGCTGGCCAGATTCGACCACCGAAGGAAAACGAGCGGTATTTTGCGTTGCTGCGGGTGGAAGCGATCAACGGGGAGGATCCGAACCTGCTGACGAACAAGGTGTTCTTTGACGACCTGACTCCGTTGCATCCCGAGCAGCGGCTGCGACTGGCGGATAACGCCGAACACCTCAGTACTCGCATTGTCGACCTGATAGCTCCAATCGGACTCGGGCAGCGTGGCCTGATTGTTTCGCCACCGCGTGCCGGCAAAACAGTTCTGCTTCAGCAGATGGCTCGAGCCACCCTGCAGAATCATCCGGACGCCT
>SXXK01000036.1 GCA_005791255.1 Planctomyces sp. | reverse complement strand
GTCGGTACCGCGACACGCTGCGGCGATTCTGGGCGGGTGATCGCTGGCTGATGTCCGAGGTTGCCACACGACTCAGCGGCAGCAGTGATCTGTATCAGCCGGGCGGACGCAGTCCCCGGTCCAGCATCAATTTCATTACCGCGCATGATGGATTCACGCTGCGGGATCTGGTGACGTGGGAGCACAAGCGCAACGCCGCCAATCTCGAGGACAATCGTGACGGCGAAAGTCACAACAACAACTGGAACTGTGGTGTGGAGGGTGAAACCGATGACCCCGCCATTCAGGCTCTGCGACTCAGACAGCGTCGCAATCTTCTGGCCACGCTGCTGCTGTCGCAGGGAGTGCCGATGCTGCGCGGTGGTGATGAACTCAGCATGACTCAGGGCGGAAACAACAATCCCTACTGTCAGGACAACGAAGTCAGCTGGCTCCGCTGGGAACTGTCCCCGGACGAACAGCAGTTCCTCGATTTCTGCCGACGACTCACCGCCTTCTGGCGCGAACACCCGGTACTGCAGCGGAGCCGCTTCTTTCGCGCACGCTGGGAGACCAGTCCTGCCAGCCCGCAAGCCCTGCACATTGATCAGGTCGTCTGGCTTGATCAGGACGGTGTCGAGGTGCTCTCGGATCGCTGGCATTCCGGCCAGCTTAAGGCTCTTGGCATGCGACTGAATGGAGACTGCACCGGCGAGGAGGATGATTACGGTGAACCCATTTTTGGCGACACGCTGCTGGCGATCCTGAATCCTCAGGATGAGCCCGTCCACTTTCAGCTCACGGTGCCCGCCGGTACTGCCGGACCGGAACGCTGGCAGCTGGAACTGGACACATTCACCGGGACGGCGGGTGACACATTTGAATCCGGCACCGCCTGCGTTGTGCGCGAACGCAGCGTGTGTGTGCTGATCCGTCAACGCACTGCCGATTCGCTTTCCGCAGCACCGACCGTCTGATCTTATCGGGAAAAACGATGGCCGGGTGAAATCTGCCTGGTCAGCGTTGCCGGCGGGACCAATTCGGTCTGGGAAAAATCCTTCCGCCCACCTAAATTGCCTCGGTCGGGGTCCTGGCCGAGTGTGGGTCGGGCGGCTTTCTCCAGAGGTGATTTGCACGGGTTGTGCAGGGGTTGAAGCGATGCTGCGTCTGAGCTTGCTGTTGCTGTGTTTTCTGTTCGGTACCTCGGGTCTGACCGCGGACGAAAAAGCCGGTCAGGCGTCCGCTGAGAAGCAGTCGGAGGGCCAGCAGCCTGCCGGGAAGCGTCCGGAGGTGCGACAGCGACACACATGGGCGGAGATCCGCATTGACGGCAGCCTGCCGGAGAATACCCAGCCGCCTGGCCTGTTCGGGGCGCCGGCTGATTCGCTGCCCACGATCCTGGAACGGCTGAAGCAGGCCGGGAAGGACCGCGGTATTCGCGGAGTGATTCTGCATATTGGCACGCTGGATGGCGGTTTTGGGCGTCTGCACGAGCTGCGGCTGGGGATTGCCGGAGTGCAGGCGACCGGAAAACCGGTTTGGGCCCGCATGGAAGACGCGGGCAACAAGGAGTACCTGCTGGCCAGTGCCTGTGATCGCATACTGATGCCGGAATCCGGGACGTTGTCTCTGACCGGTCTGCGTGCCGAGGTGACGTTTTACCGCGGACTTTTCGATCTGCTCAGTCTGCAGCCGGACATGCTGCGTGTGGGGGCATTCAAGTCGGCCGCCGAACCGTACACACGCACTGAGATGAGTCCTGAATTCCGTGAAGAGATGGAAGCCATCCTCGATGACCAGTACGGGATGCTGGTGGAACAGATCGCTGAACGGCGCAAGCGGACGGCGGACGAAATTCGTGATGCCATTGACATCGGTCTGATTTCAGCGCGCCGCGCTGTGGAACTGCAGCTGGTTGACAAGCTGGCGTATCAGGATGAAGTACCAGCGCTGATTGCCGAAGCGGCTGGCGCCGGGATTTCGGCCAATGAAGTTCGCATCATGGAAGATTACCGCCGTGAAAAACCCAGTGGTGAACTGGATCTGTTCTCGCTGATGAAGCTGCTTTCCGGTCCTGCGGAAACGGCTGGCAGCACCAAACCCCGCATTGCCGTGCTGACACTGGAAGGTTCGATTACGGCAGGTGCGGATCCGACGTCGCTGCTGACTGGTGGTGGCGGGATTGATTCTGATCGGATCGTCCCGCTCATTCACAAGCTCGCGAAGGACGCCAATGTCAAAGCGATTGTGCTGCGAGTTGACAGTCCTGGCGGCAGTGCCCTGGCCAGTGACCTGATCTGGCGAGCGCTGGAGAGCAGCGGTAAACCCGTCGTTGCCAGTATGGGTGATGTCGCCGCCAGCGGCGGCTACTACATCTCGATGGGGGCCGAACGGATCTTTGCGGAACCGGGGACGGTCACCGGATCGATCGGAGTGCTGGGGGGGAAGGTGGCGATTGAAGGGCTGATGAAGAAGGTGGGAGTGACCACGTCGGTGATCAGTCGCGGTAAGAACAGTGGTGTAATGAGCATGACAACCGGCTTCAGTGATTCGGAGCGTGATGCCATGCAGGGAATGCTGAACGAAACCTACGTCCAGTTCACCACCAAGGCGGCCGCGGGCCGCGGGATGGAAGTTGACAAGCTGGAAGCGTTGGCGCGGGGGCGTGTCTATACGGGCCGCCAGGCTCTGGCGATTGGTCTGGTTGACCAGCTCGGCACGCTGGCCGACGCCATTGCTCACGCCCGGACTCTGGCCGGCGACACGAACGGTGAGCTGGAACTGGAGCAGCTGCCGAAGGCTGGCAGCCCTCTGGACTCACTGCTGGGACAGACTCAGCAGGCGGCCAGCCCGATTGTGCAGCTGGCCGAACAGTTGCCGGAAGCGCTGCGACCTGCGGTGCGATACCTGCCGATACTGGACCTGATGAGCCGCGAGCCGGTGCTGATGATGATGCCTTTTGACCTGCAGTTCTAAAGCCGCCGTGGCCAGGATTGCTGAGCCTCAGGCACAGCCACACTGGAATCGAACTGCACGCATGAACAAGCGGGGACGGGCACTGCAGCGTTCTGCAGTCTCCGCTGCCCGCTGTTGTGCTGCTGCTGCTGAGAACTGACAACTCCCGCGAAATGTGATAAGCTCCTGCGACTGTAAGTCGTTCCGTTGCCGCCGCATTTCCGGGAGTCTGTGATGAAGTGTGCTGAGAACAAATCCCGCCTGTGCCGTCTGCGGTTCGCCGGAAGCGGCCGGTTTTCGTGGCTGCTGGTGTGTTTCTGCCTGGTGTCTGCCGGCACCGCGGCGCAGGATGCGCCTGCAAAGCCGGCTGCTGCCGCTGGCGCTTCTGAACCTGAGGTGGCCAGCCGTAAACGGATTGAGCAGCTCAATACTGAGGCTCGCGCGGAAGCTGCTTTGCGTCTGGAAAAGTTTCCGCAGCCTGCGGAGGGCCAGCCGGGGACTGTTGCTCTCTGGTCTGCTCGCGGCGACGCCGACATGTTTCTCGGCAATTTTGTCGCTGCTGAGGCCGCGTATCGCAAAATGGTGGAGCTGGATCCGGAACTGGATGCGTCCCACTGGCGTCTGGGAATTGCCTGTTTCTTTGCTGATCATGCGAAGGCCGGCGCAGACCAGTTTGAGAAGTATCACAGTTTCGACAGTGTCGATCGTGAAAACGGCATCTGGCGATACTTCTGTCACCATCGGGCTGACGGAGGAGAAAAAGCCCGCCAGCAGCTGCTGCGTTATGAGAAGGATGATCGTCCCCCGTTTCGGGAGGTCTACCAGTTGTTCCAGGGCAGCCTGACGGCAGCAGCGGTGATTGCGGCGGCCGAGTCCGGGGCTGAGGAAACTCAGGCTCAGCGGCAGTTCTATTCGTATCTTTACGTGGGACTCAATGCGTCTCTTGAAGGCGATCGGAAACTGGCTGAAGCGACACTGTCGAAGGCCGTGCTGAACGACTGGGGCCGGCGGGCTGGCTACGGCCCGAATTACATGTGGCACGTCGGTCGACTGGAACTGAATCGGCTGCAGTCAGCCAGTTCTCGGCCAGCCCCGTAGCTCGGGCATTCCTGACGCAGGATTTGAGTTTCGTCTCAGTGAAACTCGTCCGATGTTCAGTGCCTGCGGTGTTCGGGGAATTTTTCGACGTGAAGTCCTGTCACGGGTATGAAATTGGAGGTTGTGTGATGCGACTGGGATTGATCAACAGTGCGTGGGCGCAGGCGGGACGAGACACGGCGTGGGGTATTCGAAAGACTCAGGAGATCGGTTTTGACTCGATCGACATTTTTGCGGACCCGCTGGACATTGATGTGCGGGAGCGTGCTTTGATTCGCCGTGAGTGCAGTGCGGCCGGACTGCCGATCGTGTCGGTCTGCTGTGTGGCCACGGGGCTGATTGATTTCAATCCGTCGGTTCAGAGATTTCATCTGGAACGCTGCCGTCGGTATCTTGAGTTCTGTGATGAGCTGCAGGCAGAGAACCTGCTGCTGGTGCTGGGGGAATACATCTGGACTCAGGAAGTGATTCCGCCGGCCGAACAGTGGCGTACTGCGGTGGATAACTGCCGCAGGCTGGCTGACGTGGCGGCGGAACTGGGGCTGCAGATTGCACTCGAACTTGAACCGTTTGCATTGTCATTGCTGAACAGCGTTGACTCGATGGCTCGATTTCTGGATGACACCAGTCATCCGGCCTTGCAGGCCAACATCGACATTTCTCATTTGCAGCTGGCGAAAGTGGATGCGGGGGAACTGCAGCGTTTGCGGGGTCGAGCGATTCATGCGCACATCTCGGACTGTGACGGGCAGCGTCATGGTGACCTCCCTCCGGGTCGTGGCGTGGTCAATTTTGCGCCTTATCTGCGAGGCCTGAAACAGATTGAATTCAACGGGACGATGTCCATTGAACTGGAATACTCACCACAGCCGGATCAGATTGAAGCCTGGGTCAGGGAGGCGCACGATGCGACTCGCCGACTGCTGCGGGAGGCGGGTCTGTGACCCGTTATGGTTCTCGGCGAATCGCGGCAAATCGTCGCACCTGTTCGGTTAAAGCGATCTCCGTCGGCAGACGTTCCATGGAGCTGGCACCGTAGAATCCATTCAGCCGCGGAATCTGTCGCAGCATGTATTCGGCGTCATCCGGCATGGCAATGGGCCCGCCGTGACACAGCACCAGCACATCACTGCGGACTTCCACTGCAGCCTGCAGAATTTCCCTGACCCGCGGCACGCATTCGGGCAGAGTCAGGCTGGTTTGAGCTCCGATGCTGCCGGACGTTGTCAGGCCCATGTGTGCAACGATGATGTCGGCACCCGCGGCGGTCAGCTTTGCCGCCTGATCCGGGTCGAAGGCATAGGGGGGTTGTGAGCAGATCCAGTTCGGAGGCTGCGGCGATCAGATCGATTTCAAGTCCGAACCCCATGCCCGTTTCTTCAAGATTGGCCCGAAACATGCCGTCGATCAGGCCGACTGTCGGGAAATTCTGAATGCCGGAATACCCAAGGTCCCGCAGCTCACGCAGGAAATGCGGGCGAATCATGAAGGGATCGGTGCCGCAGACACCGGCGAGCACCGGAGTTTTCGTGACCGCCGTCAGGACCTCGCCGGCCATGTCCCGTACGATCTGATTGGCGTTCCCGTATGGCATCAGGCCGGCCAGCGAGCCGCAAAGGCCATGCGATAGCGTCCCGAGTTATAGACGACGATAAGGTCGATGCCTCCCGCCTCCTCGCATTTGGCGCTGATCCCTGTTCCAGCGCCACCGCCGATAATCGGAATTCCCGCAGCCACTTTGGCCTGCAGGCGAGCCAGAATCTGAGCGCGAGCTTGTATGGGCATGGGAGCGTTTTTCAGGGGGGCAGACATGGGGATTTCGGTGAATTCACACCGGCCAGCATCGGTTCCGGCCGACAGTTTCGCAAAGGAAAGACACTGAACGGCTGGAAATTCCCAGTCTTGCTCGCTGTTCAGCGGGTGGCTACAATTTTGCAGCAAACGCCGCCATAGCTCAGCTGGTAGAGCGACGCTTTCGTAAAGCGTAGGTCGCTGGTTCGAATCCAGT
>SXXK01000328.1 GCA_005791255.1 Planctomyces sp. | reverse complement strand
CATCCATCTCGTTATTCAGCAGAATCCCCCACTCCGGGACCACCACGAAGCTGCCGAAAGTCAGATTGATCGTCTCCGTGCAGGCCACCCCGTTACCTTCCGCATCCAGTACTGAAAAATGGCTGGTCCCGGCATCATCCTTCAGAAAGAAACGGCCATACGCCTCCAGTGGCAGCGTGCGGTCCAGGCGAATTGCCGCAGCCCGCTCCTCGGCATACTGCGGACTGAGCAGTCTTTGCACCGGAACATCCACAAAGTCCGCATCGCCAAGGAATTCTGCACGATCAGCAAAGGCATGCTTGAAAGCTTCCGTCACCACATGAACATAGTCCGCAGAATTGTGCTGCAGGGACTGCAAAGAACGTCCGCTGCGACGTTCCCAGCACTCCAGCGACTGCAATGTCTGCAGCAGTGCAATGCCACCACTTGATGGCGGCGGCATCGTGCAGATCATGGCACCGCGGAATTCTGCCTGCAATGCCTGGCGGAGCGTTGGCTGGTAGCCCTCCAGATCGTATGCTGTCAGAACTCCGCCCGTATCTGCCACGGCTGCTGCAATGGCTGCAGCCACAGGACCGTCATAAAAGCCGGCCCGTCCCAGTTCGGCGATTCGTTTCAGGACGGGCCCCAGCGGTGAATAGAACCGGTCACCGTCACGCCACGGCTGGCCATCGTTCAGGTACAGTTTCAGCAGCTGGGAGTAACGCTGACGATAGTCAGGATGCTGCCGCAGTTTTGCCAGTGTTCCGGCCTGCACTTCGCGATCGTGAGCATCAATCAGGACGCCGGACTCACACAGCTCAATCGCGGGCTGCAGAACCTGCCGCAGCGACAGTCGGCCCCATGTGTCCAGGGCATAGCAGAGACCGTGCACCGTGCCGGGAATTCCGCTGGCCAGTCCCCCTCGAACGCTGACTGGTTCCGCGTGCCCGGCATCGGCTGAGTCGCCATAACGGTCGGCGGTGGCCTGTGCCGGAGCCCGCTCGCGATAGTCCAGTGCATGAGCCTTCTTCTTCTCGGCATCCCAGATCACCATGAAGCCGCCGCCGCCGATACCACAGCTGGCCGGGCGAACCACAGAGAGTGCAAATGACGTGGCGACCGCGGCATCCACCACGTTGCCGCCTTCGCGAAGAATGCGAGCACCGGCAGCGCTGGCGGCCGGATGATCGGCCGCGACGACTCCGCCCGTGAAACGGCGGTCCTTCTCCTGCTGCGGCGCAGCCTGCAAAGACTGAGAAACAGGCCCGATGAGGCAGCAGAAAATCAGTGTTTTCAGCAGCAGTTGCTGGGGAACGAGCATGTGTTGTCCGATCGTCGGAACGGCTGAATGTGCTACCGCAACCCCCTCAGACTACCACAACGCCCGGTTTCACTGCCACCCGAAATTCCTGCCGAATTTTCTGATTGCTTCTTTCCAAAACCCAGGTCAGTCCGCATCCGCACCGGAGTCCCCTGGCAACGCCATCCCACTGATCCACCGCCGCAGCAAATCAATCCCACGCTCGTCGCGCAGACTGCTGGCCAGCGGTGGCATCTGCCCCGCACCACGCTGACTGACCCTGTGCAGCAAAACGGAGCTCTGCGGCCGGCCAGGCTGCACCAGAGCCGGCTCCGACAACCCAAAGGAATTGTGCACAGCCTTCACGCCAATCAGCTTCTGCTGCGCATCCGTCGCCGTGAACTCCGCACTGAACTGACTGTTTCCACCACCCGCCTCCACATGACAGCCCGAGCAGTTGGCATGCAGGTACGATCGAGCTCGCACTGACAGATCCAGACTCTCGTCCAGCGGATCCGCCAGCTTCCCCAGCTGATCCGGTGATTTCGCCGGCGGGTTCCTGAAATACCCCAGATCCGACAACACCTGCAACTGATTCCCCCTGTAATCCCCGTAGTCCTGCTCGCGGTTCATCTGCAGCTCGCAAAGACCCAGCACATAATTCGCCGCCCTCGAATGACACACCATACACTCCGCCCGACTGGGATAATGCCAGCTCTGCAGCCGCTGTCCGCCAGCGGCCCCGGCATCGCGAATTACGAAAGTCTCGTCAAGACCACCACGGCCCACCAGCTCAGCATCCGTCTGCTGCTCGTTCCAGCGGTACGAATAGCCCGCCCACTCGTTCTGATCACGCACCATAATTCGCGTCTCTGTCCAGCGACGACTGTCCGCCTGCCCCGCCTCCAGCTCCAACGCAAAACTCTTCACCAGCACCGAACCATTCGGAAATGTCCAGCCCCGGTTCGACGTGTATTCAATCCGGCCATCATCCGGTACCGCCAGCCATCGCTGCTTCCACGCACCATCGGACCACAACTGAGCATTCACGGAATATGGCAGCACACCCGCCGACATCCGATGAGCAGACACGTCCGCAAACAGACCGGTCTCACTCAGTCGCTGCGGAAATGCCACCGCAGGTTCAACAGCTGCCTGTTCCAGTCGATACAGCCCACCACCATGGTCCACAACCAGCAGATCGCCCGAATGATTCTGAGCAAATCCGGTGATCTGCAGTGTCGTGTCAGCAAGCTCCCGATGCTCCGTCACCCGCTCACCATCATGCCGAATTGACCAGATCCGCCCGGTCGAATAATCCCCGTAAATGAAACTGCCGTCCAGGCCCGCCAGCCCCGCACCACGATACACCACTCCACCCGTCAGACTGCGAAACTCGGAATGATGATGCTCAGCGACAGGATTCGTAATCGGCTCCTTGCCCCTCGCACGCTCCAAATAAAACGGATGACTGCCCTCCTGCACACTCCAGCCGTAATTCTCACCCCTGCGCACCAGATAGACCTGCTCCCACAAATCCTGACCGTTCTGCCCCACCCACAATTGATTCGACTGCCAGTCATAGGCCATCCGCCACGGATTACGAAATCCGTAAGCCCAGATCTCCGGCCTCGCCCCGGCCACACCCACATACGGATTGTCCGGCGGAATGGAATAAGGTCGGTCAGCCGTCGGCCGATCCACATCCAGTCTCAGCATCACCGCCAGCAAATCATCCACACCCTGCCCCGTCGCCAGCGGATCGCTGTCCGATGTGCCGTCGCCCGTCGGACAATACAAATATCCGTCCGGACCAAAGGCCAGATCGCCGCCATTGTGGCCATTCGAATCCCACTCCAGAATCACCAGCTCACTGTCCGCAGCCACCAATCGCTCACCACCCCGCGACACCGTAAACCGACTGATCCGATTCTGCTTCTGCTCCGCCTTCACCGGCCCGTTCGTCAACAAATACAGATACCCGTTCTGCTCGTACTGCGGATGAAAACAGAACCCGTAAATCATCCGATCCAGCGCAATCAGAGGCACGCTTTCGGAAACTTCCGCCGTGTCCCGGCAGACTCGCAGTCCGCCCGGCTCCGCCCAGTCCCCCGCATGGTCCACAAACACCAGCCTGTCCGATCCAGGCTCGGCCCGCAAAAAGACCGGCTTGAACAGCTTCAACTGCGGATACG
Source organism: Planctomyces sp. (assembly GCA_005791255.1). GTDB lineage: Bacteria > Planctomycetota > Planctomycetia > Planctomycetales > Planctomycetaceae > SXXK01. The sequence goes on along the minus strand of SXXK01000328.1, from coordinate 4,833 downwards.
CACGCACAGCTCGGTATGGCAAAGGTGGCTCCGGTGAACCCCGCAGCCGACTGTTCACCCACGGCACTCGCTGACGTTCCGCTGTCTGCCCGCAGGTCTCTGTTGAAGAAACGAGCTGCACCCACACAGCCAGCAGCATGGCCACACAGCGACCCGCCACGAAACACGCATTACCCACACCGTGACACACGTCTGCCGTCCCCACAATCAGGCTCCTTACACCAGCAGGCCATCCACAACCGTCCCATGCACATCCGTCAGCCGATAATCCCGCCCCTGAAATCGATACGTCAATGCCGTATGGCTGATTCCCAGCAGATGCAGCACCGTCGCATTCAAGTCGTGCACATGCACCGGATCCCGCACAATGTTATAGGAAAAATCGTCGGTCTCGCCATACACCGTCCCGCCACGAATCCCACCACCCGCCAGCCACATCGAATAACACCGCGGATGATGGTCCCGGCCATAGTCCGTGGCCGTCAGCGTTCCCTGCGAATACACCGTACGTCCGAACTCGCCACCCCAGATCACCAGAGTATCCTCGAGCAGACCACGCTGCTCAAGATCCCGCACCAGCGCCGCAGACGGCTGATCCGTATCAAAACACTGACTGCGGATCCCGCTCGGCAGACTGCCATGCTGATCCCAGCCCCGATGATACAGCTGCACAAACCGCACACCACGCTCCGCCAGCCGCCGCGCCAGGATGCAGTTGGCCGCAAATGTCCCCGGCTTCTTCGATTCCGGACCATACGCTGCAAATACAGACTCCGACTCACCCGACAGGTCCGTCAGCTCAGGCACCGACCGCTGCATCCGGAATGCCAGCTCATACTGGTCAATTCGAGCAGATATCTCGGGGTCTGCATCCGACTCCGCATGCAGCCGATTCAACTCCGCCACGTCATCCAGCATCCCCCGCCGCCGCTCACGACTGATCCCCGGCGGATCCGACAAATACAGCACCGGATCCTTCCCCGGACTGAATCGGACACCCTGATAACGCGGCGGCAAAAAACCCGCACCCCACATACGCTCGTGCAGCGGTTGCGCATTCGTCGGACCACTCGGACGCGAAATCATCACCACGAATGCCGGCAAATCCGCATTCTCTGAACCCAGACCATACGACAACCACGCCCCCAGCGAAGGACGCCCAGCCAGCTGATGCCCCGTCTGCAGCAATGTCATCGCCGGATCATGGTTGATCGCCTCCGTGTGCAGAGTCCTCACCAGACAAATCCGATCGGCAATCGCACCAGTATGCGGCAGCAACTCACTCAGCCACATGCCGGAATCACCGTGCTGCGAATATCGAAACACCGACGGACACACCGGAAATCGCTGCTGCCCCGCAGTCATCCCCGTCAGTCGCTGACCACCACGCACCGAACCCGGCAGGTCCTGATTGAACTGCTGCCGCAGCCCCGGCTTATAATCAAACAGATCCAGCTGCGACGGCGCCCCCGCCTGAGTCAGCCAGATCACCCGCCGGGCTTTGGGCAACACATGCGGCAGACCCACTCGCTCATTCAACGCACCCGCCTGAACACCGCCACTCAGCAAACCAGCCAGCGCCGCCAAACCCGGACCAGCCATCCGCGAAGAAAGAAACTGACGCCGAGCCACCATGCCCTGCATCGCTGTCACATCTGCTATCCCCATAACTCATCTTCCCCAAAACACAACCAATCCCCCCCTCGCCCCCGCAAGGGGGAGAGGGGTCGGGGGTGAGGGGGCAAAGTCACCCAATACCCCCTGAAACATCCACAAAAAAACACAGCACTCAGCGACGCAGTGCTGATGCGAAAGCGCGCAGGAAAAACCGCCAACTGACAACTGACAACTGACAACTGACAACTGACAACTCATCCACCCCCGCAAACGCCGCTCAGACTCAAAAAAAACCGTGCAACACTCCCCGGAAACATACTCCACCAACACAATGCTCGGGCTGGAAAGCCCGAGCTGCCAGCAGCACACTCATTCGTGTCCATTCGTGGTTAAATCCATTCGTGGTTAAATCACCACCCACTACTCCCGCGTCACCGCTTCATGCAAATTCAACAACACTCCCGCCGTCACCGTCATCGCCGCCAGCTCCGCCTGCGGCAGATTTTCCGCAGACCGAGCTGCCCCGAACTGCAGCAACCCCACAGCCTCTCCCGACGACTCCCGAAACTCCACCAGCACACGCTCATAACCGGCCCGCAACACACCCAGCTCACGCTCCCCAGGCTCACGAATCAGCGCCAGCCGAAAACCATGCCGTAACTGACTCCCCACGTCGCCCCCGCCCTCCGCCAGCATCCGCCCCGCCAGAAATCGCGCTGCCTCAACCCACGTCGGATCGTTCAGCAGATTCAGAGCCTGCAGCGGAGTATTCGTGCGGGAACGACGCAAAGTACACGCCTCCCGAAACGGAGCATCAAACAGCAGCATCGCCGGATGCGGCACCGAACGCTTCCAGTACGTATACAGGCTCCGACGATACAAATCCTCACCCTGCCCCTCCACATACACATTCGTGCCACTGCCCGCCGTGACCTGCTCATACAACCCCGGAGGATGATACGGCTTCACCGAAGGACCACCCACCTTCCGCACCAGTAACCCACTCACACACAAAGCCTGATCCCTCAGAAACTCCGCCTGCAGGCGAAATCGAGGCCCCCGCGCCAGCAGGCGATTGTCCGGATCACGCTGCCGCAATTGCTCAGTCACCACCGATGACTGACGATACACTGCACTCGATGCCATCAGCCTCAGCATGTGCTGCACGTCCCAGCCACTGCGCACAAACTCCACCGCCAGCCAGTCCAGCAGCTCGGGATGACTCGGAGCCTCCCCCTGCACTCCAAAATCCTCAGATGTTCGCACCAGCCCCACGCCAAACAGCTGCTGCCACAGCCGATTCACAATCACCCGCGCCGTCAGCGGATGACCTGGATCCACCAGCCACTTCGCCAGACCCAGCCGGTTCTTCGGCCAGTCAGAAGACATCGGCGGCAGACTGGCCGGAGTCTCCGCGGTGACAACCTCCCCCGGCCTGGAATACTCACCACGCATCAGAATTCTGGTCTCACGAGGCACCGCCAGCTCCTCCATCACCAGCGTCGTCACCGTCTGCTGCTCCAGTTCAGCCAGCGATTTCACCACCGCAGCCTGCTCAGCCACCACCTGCACTCGCTCTGCGTCACTCGCCTGCCGATGCTGCTCCAGCCTGCCAGTCTCAGCCGCACTTCGGTCCGCCGCAGCCTTCAGCACAATCTCACGAATCTCCGCCGGCAATGTCGCCAGCTTCTCAGCCTGCAGCTGCTCCTGCTCCCACGCAGACTGCTCAGCCTTCAAACGCTGATCCGCCGCTGCCAGCTGCTCCGCCAGCGCCCGCTGCCGGCCCTGCAGCTCCACCTGCTTCGCCTGCTGCTCCACTGTGGGCAGGGGGAGAAAAGGAGGTGCATTGCGGCGAATCGGAGCACCATAATTCCCGATGCCCTTCTCATTCACACTGTGAAAAAAGGCATACAGACTGTAGTAGTCTTTTTGCGTGAATGCATCGTACTTATGGTCGTGACAGCGGGCACACATTAAAGTCTGGCCCAGCCAGATCGATGCCGTAGTCTCCGCCCGGTCGGCACAGTATTCCGCCAGAAACTCTTCCGGAATCACACCGCCCTCTTCATTCAGCATGTGGTTGCGATGAAATCCCGTAGCCACCCGCTGCGCAACAGTCGCATCCGGCAGCAAATCACCCGCCAGCTGCTCTGTCGTAAACTGATCAAATCGCTGATTGCTGTTAAAAGCGGCGATCACCCAGTCACGCCACGCCCACAACTCCCGGTCACGATCCACCTGATACCCGTTCGTGTCGGCATACCGCGCTGCATCCAGCCAGTCCACCGCCATCCGCTCGCCGTAATGCGGCGAACGAAACAGCTGGTCAATCCAGCGACGCACCACCTGATCCTCTGCCGCTGCGCCCAACAGCGCCGCCTGCCGCAGCTCGTCAGCAAACGCATCAGCCTCAGCCAGCGTCGGCGGCAGGCCCGTCAGATCCAGCGACAGCCGCCGCAGCAGCCTGTGAGCCCCGGCCGGGGCCGAAGGCTGCAGCCCCTCAGCTCGCAGCCGACTGAAAATAAAGCGGTCAATCTCCGTCCGCGACCACTTGTCGTCCCCGGTCTGCGGAACAACCGAGGCCTGCGGCGGCACAAGGGACCAGTGCGACTGATACTCAGCGCCCGCAGCTATCCACCGCTCCAGCATCTGCTTCTGAACCGCACTCAACGACTTTCCGGTCTCCGGCGGTGGCATCACCAGTTCAGCATCTGTCGCATGAATCCTGACCAGCAGCTGGCTGCCGGAAACATCACCAGGCACGATCGCCGCACGCCCGGATTCCGCCGGACCCACAGCACTGTCACGCTGATCCAGACGCAGACCACCCCGACGAGACCCCGCATCAGGGCCGTGACACGAAAAACAGTGATCCGCCAGTATCGGCCGAATGTCCCGGTTAAAACTGATGGCCTCATCCGCAACCGAACGCACACTGAAAAACAGCCAGAACGCAACGCACATCAGTGCGAGCGGTCGACACCATGCACCCTGCTTCCACATCCTGATGCTCACGTCAGAAAACCTTCGCTGCTGGTCATGACTGCCGAATCCCCCGGAAACACGGGGCCCGAATACTACCACACCCGCACTGGCGCCGCAGCAAAATCAAGCGAAATAGGACTCGATCGACACCAAATCTTTTCAAAATCTGCGTCAGCCCCGCACCGCTGACCGGAAACCGGTATTCCCGCCAAATTCAGGGGCAAATACACT
>SXXK01000327.1 GCA_005791255.1 Planctomyces sp. | reverse complement strand
GGCAATCTTCTCTTCCACGGTGTCGCGGCAGATCAGGCGGTAGGCGAACACGGTGCGAGTCTGCCCCACACGGTGCGCTCGGTCAATCGCCTGAGCTTCCACGGCCGGATTCCACCAGGGATCCAGCAGGAAGACATAGTCCGCGGCGGTCACGTTCAGACCGAGGCCCCGGGCCTTCAGGCTGATCAGGAACACCGGACACGCCGGGTCGTCCTGGAAATGCTCGACACGTGCCTTGCGGTCGCGAGTCTTACCGTCGAGGTATTCGTACACAATACCCTGACGATCCAGATGTTCCCGCAGAATGCTGAGCATGCTGGTGAACTGTGAGAACACGAGGGCCTTGTGGCCTTCGGAAATCAGTTCCTGCAGATGCGGCACCAGCACGTCCAGCTTGGCGTACGGTTCGGATTCGTCGCCGCGTTTCAGCAGGGCAGGGTGGCAGGCCGCCTGTCGCAGTCGCAGCAGTGCCTCCAGCACGTGCATCCGCGTTTTGGCGATACCCTGTTCCTGCACCAGTCCCAGCAGTGAGTCGCGATAATGCAGCCGCAGCTCGTCGTACAGACGACGCTGTTCGGGTTCCATATCGCAGACAATGGTTTCCTCCAGCCGGTCCGGCAGTTCAGCAGCCACCTGCTTTTTGGTGCGTCGCAGAATGAAGGGTCGCAGACCCTTGGCAACCATCTCCCGCGATTCGCGACTGTCGGGGTCGGCAATGTGAGTCCTGAAGGCGGTGCTGCGCCCCAGCATGCCGGGATTCAGGAATTCAAAGATCGACCAGAGGTCTCCGGCGTTGTTTTCGATCGGAGTACCGCTGAGTGCCAGTCGGAAGTTGGCCTTCAGCAGCCGCGAAGCACGAGCGATCTGCGAGGACGGATTCTTGATCGTCTGGGCTTCGTCCAGCACGACGTAGTCGAAATCGATGTCCTTCAGCACCGCAATATCCCGCCGCACCGTGCCGTAGGTGGTCAGGATCAGATGGTGACGACTGAAGTCTGCTCGCGAATTCGCACGCTCCAGACCCGTGTACTCCATCACTCGCAGTCCCGGAGCAAACCGGCCGCATTCACTGGACCAGTTGAACATCAGCGAACGCGGCACCACCACCAGTGATGGAGGCGGCGATTTGACGTCCTCCAGTCTTCGCAGCAGCATCGCGAGGAACTGCACGGTCTTGCCGAGACCCATGTCGTCCGCCAGGCAGCCGCCGAAGTTGAAGTCACCCAGAAACTTGAGCCACGACAAACCCTCGCGCTGATAACCTCGGAGCTGTCCGACGAAGGTCGCCGGCACTTCGACCTGCTCCAGACCACTGAAGTTGCGGAACCGTTCCCGCATCCGCTCAAACCCGGCGTCAATCTCCACGGATTCCTGAGATGCCAGCAGAGCATCCAGCAGCGCAGCCTGCGAAGTGGAAAATCGCAGACCGTCCTCGGTGGTCGTGCCGAGGCCCGAGATCATACCGATCTGTTCCAGCCACTCCTCAGGAAGAATTCCCAGCGAACCGTCGTCCAGACGTACGGTCGAGTCGCCACGTTCGAGGGCCCGCAGCAGTTCAGGGAAGGACACCGACCGACCTTCAAAGTCCACTTCGGTGTGCACATCGAACCAGTCTGTGTCCGAACTGACTCGGAAACGCAGTCCGCCCGCCTGACGCACCTTGCTGCCGTCTGCAAAAACGTTCCAGCCACCTTCCACCAGTTCGCGTACCGCCCGCCCCAGATCCCGGCGAGCAATCTCAACGTTTACCGTCTGCTTCAGATCGCCCAGTCGACGACGGAAACCCGTCTGCCGCAGCCGTTCCCAGCAATGACCCTCAAAACTGCGATCCCGAATGATGCAGCGATTGTTTTCACGCTGCACCACCGCCCAGCGCGCACTGCTGCCGGAGACCGGCAATCCCAGATACTCGAAGATGACTTCCGCATTCAACGAATCGTTGCGCCAGCGAGTCATCGGAGGAGCGGAAATGCGGAGCATCGGCTGAGGCTGCACACGCACCTCCTCAAGCTGCAGCTCCTTCGGCAGATCCAGACGCGGCAGCGACGGTATGTCCAGCAGCCGATCCACAAAATCATGCTGATCCGACAGCGGAATCTGGAGCGGCCCCGCAGCCGTCAATCCCCGCATCCATTCCGGTGCACCAAAGTCGCGCAACAGCGAGATGCTGTCACTGGTCACCACAAAGCCACCCGGAATCACCAGCGGCACCTCGGACAGTTCCAGAGTCTCGTCGTTCCGTACCAGCAGACCGCTGACCTTCCAGCCCTCAGCTTCCGTGTCACGACGCACCCGAATGGTCAGCTCCCACGGCTCACCCTCGTCCCACGACAAATGCTGCTGACCAGCCTCGTCACTGCCCAGGATCCGCAGCCGACTGCTGCGACACATGTCCGGCAGAATCAGCTGACCCAGTTCCCAGGGCACCTGAAAGCGGTGCGCTGATGTCCGCAGCTCGGCCTGCTGAGTCGACCAGTTGGTGCGTTCCGGTATCGCTCCCGCCAGATACGACAGAAAAGTCCGGTCATCCTCGTGCTCAATCTGATCGAGCTCGCCCGGACGAATTTTCAGGGGTTTGATCTTGCCCCACTGGCCGCCCGCCCGCCGCTGCCGCTGCGAAGCCTGAATGACCAGCTTGCCCGATTCGCGGCTGGCCTCAATGTCCACTTCGTAAAAAATCTGCCGCTCTTCCGGATCGCCGCCGCCGCGAGCTTCCGGAGTTCCGTTCATTTCGCCGGACAGCTCGGCCAGACGCGCTTCCCAGGGGCGAGTCGGTCGGACGGGAGCCGGCGGACGGGCCTTCGCCTTGCCACGCGGCATCCTGGATTCACCGTCCGGATCAGGACCACCGGAATCCAGATCGTCCGCAGTCAGCGGCTGCGTCAAAGCAGGCGCCGCAAACGGCAGCAGACGGCCGGGACGAATCGCCGGGTTCACGAAACCACGCTGATCCGCCGCCAGAATCGTGCCCCACAAATGCTTGCACGACTTGCTCTTCGTGAACTGCTCGCAAGTGCAGAATAAACTGATGTCCTCGGGCTGATAACGCAGCTGAGTCTGATACTCAGCACCGTCCACAACCACCCCGAACACGTTCTCTGATGTCACGCGAATCAGCGAAACACGCTCTGCTTCGATGTAAGCCGCACCGCGATGACGCAGGTCCGCCCGAAATCGCGACTGCAATAGCTCCGCCAGTGTCATAGGTCAGCAAATATCTGTATCAGTGGGAACACAGTCACGGATTCCTGAAGAAACGATGACTGCACCCCTGGAATTCTGTGGAGGCTGCGGAAGACAGACCTTCACCCGCCCTGTCAGCAACGCTTGTCGATTACGCAATCAGGACATACGCCGCTGACACCCGTTGTCCGCTGCTGCTGCTGCCATTCAGGGCCGGCCCAGTGACGTCCTGTCCCACCGGCTGAGTGACCGCAAAACAGCGGACCGCGAAGCCTAATCAATCAGGGGCCCGCTGACCAGAACAGCTCGCCGGATTCGCAAACTCAGCCACAGGTCCGCGCATAAAAAACCGGATCGAAGAGAAAAGAGCAGCCTCCGTGCCAAAATGCCATCCGTGAATGAGCGTTTTGGCCGCCGCCAGTTCCTGTTGAGTGAGCCAGCTGCGGAAAATCAAGGTTTCCCCGAGCTTCGTCGCCCTTTTCTGCTTCGATCCGTTCTGCGTCCAGGTGAAAATGGGTGTTCAGAACCGCTCACTGCGTCAACTGCTTAAACAAATCCCCAAACTCCGGCATCTCGTCTCGCTGCATCGCATGCCACGCGTCAGGCTGCCAGATCTCAACACAGATCACCGCACCCACCACGACCAGCTCCTGACCCGACACACAGCCCAGAAACCCCCGAAAACTCTCGGGAATCAGCAACCGTGAACGATTTGCCAGACGCACAGCCTGATGTCGAGTCGACAACAGACGACCCAGCCGCTGAACATCGCCCCAGCGCTGCTCCATCCGGCCAGCATCAATCTTCTGCTTCAATAACGCAATCCCGCTGTCCAGACGCTGCTGCCAGGCCGCCGGACGCCACAAGCTGACACACCCGGCGCGCTCCTTCGCCAGAATCACGTCGCCACTCTCGTCCGTGACAGACTCCGCCAGATCTGCAGGCAACATCAGCCGAAAACGATCGTCGATCGTTCGCCAGTGTTCGCCTGTAATAAACATGGCTGACAGTCCGGACAAGGGAGCAGGGGGGGGCTCGGGCTGGAAAGCCCGAGCTACGTTTGCAGCGGGCCGTTCGAAACCTGCGGAGGCCAGACTAACGGGCAGAAAACCCACTTTCAACAGTATTTCAAAGATCATTTTGGGTTTGTTTCCCACAACGACCTCAACAATACGCAGTCTGCAGGTTGCGGGCAAGGGTCTGCCGGTCCGCTCTGCTCAGTTTTTTCCGATTGTGCGGAAAAATGCGGCGGATGCGTCCACTTCAGGGCTTTTCAGCTGCAGGGCTTTTCTGCGATGACGACGGCACCCGGGGCCAGAAAAATTCCGAGGGTGTGCCAGAGGGCCGTGCCCAGTCCAAAGCTGAGTTTTACCGGGAGGCTGGTTTTTTCGCTGTGCACGGCGCCTCGCGGTGACGCGCTGACAATCCGAAACCCCGTGTTTTCCAGCAATCCCAGCAGGCTGCCCAGCGGCATCGAGAAGCGATGGTCGTTGACCGCTCGCCGCAGCAGCTTTTCACCGGCGGCAGGGGTCACCTGCTGCAGTCGGGCCCCCAGTGCGGCCAGCCACGACTTGTCCACAACCCGCATCACCAGCAGCCCGCCGGGTTTCAGGCGATCGTAGATCTGCCGCAGTTCAGCCGGCTGGTCAGGCCAGTAAATGTTGGCATCCAGCACCGTGATCACGTCCAAAGGCTCGCTGGTCAAACTGAAGTCCGCGGCCTGGCCGCACACCTGAGCCTCAAAGCCCAGTTTTTGCACGTGGCGGACGGCGGCGGGCACGATGTCATAGCCCAGCACGCGGAATCCGGCCGCCGCCGCAGCCTTCAGGAATCCGCCATAGGCACAGCCCACATCCAGCAGTGTCCGGCCGGCCGGACTGACCAGCCGACAGATACTGCGAAGAATGGACTGATACATCAGTTCCTTGAATTCGTTCAGCTGGGCTCCCTGTTCGGAGTCCCCCCAGGTCATCTGCTGCGTATGCTGAACCTCGGAGTCCAGTGCGTACTCCCGGTCCATGAAGTACGACTGACAGCTGCCGCACCGCAGCCAGTTGGTCTCACCACGCGCATTCACGAACTGCCACGCGTGCGCAGCGGTGTCCGTCGGCACGCCGCAGGCCGGACAGGCCGCAGTTCGGCAGGCGGAAGTTCGTGGAATTTCCAGTGCGACTGGTGAGAGAGACCTGGCGGCCGACATCTCGCAGGATCCTGTCGTTTCACAGCGGAGCAATCAATGTGGCAGCTCACACTGCCGCGGAACCTGAACAACCCTGTGATCACTCAGGCGAGCGACAGTATCGGGCAGATTTCGTAAAGGTGTCAATACGGGTGTGGCCGGCAGCCGAAACCGGGCTCGAGACGGCATGGAATTCGGAAAAACCTGAGTTTTGCATCGGCATTTTCTGCCGAAGCGGCAGTTTTCACCAGCTCGGCAGTGGTCTGCAGACAAATCGACGGGGACGGCAGGGGACATCCGCCGACCCTGACAGGTTGAATCTGCAGTCTCGCTGGCCTACTCTGTGCCTCCACGGAATCACCGCAGACTTCATTCCCGGGCTGTGTCTCATTCGGAACACGTCATGATTCTCAGCGGCAGCGAAATCAGGGCTCGACTTGGCACCGACATCAAAATCGAGCCATTCAATGAGGATCAACTGAATCCGAACAGCTACAACCTGCGGCTGCACAACGAGCTGCTGGTGTACGAAGAGATTGTGCTGGACATGCGTCGCCCCAATCGTTTTCGGCGTCTGATGATTCCGGCGGAAGGTCTGGTGCTGCAGCCGGGTCAGATGTATCTGGGTCGCACGATTGAATACACCGAGACTCGGAACCTGGTGCCGATGCTGGAAGGCCGGTCCTCGATCGGACGCCTGGGCATGTTCGTCCACGTGACGGCCGGCTTTGGCGACGTGGGGTTCTGCGGTTACTGGACGCTGGAGATGATTGCGATCCAGCCGATTCGGATTTATCCAGGCGTGCAGGTCTGTCAGATTTTCTACCACACGGTGGAAGGAGACATCACCGAGTATCACGGAGGCAAGTATCAGAAGAATTCTGATATTCAGCCCAGCTTCCTGTTTAAGGAACTGGCACAGCGTGAGGATCGGCAGATGAAGCTGGGCTTTGAGGATCAGTCATCCGGGGGTTGATCGTCGCGTCTTCGAGGCTGGTGGACATTGAGTGTGCTTTTTGCACGCGAAGCCGCGAAGTCGCGAAGTGGGTTAGTGTTGTGCAGTTGAAGCATCAGCCTTGTGGGTCGGGCCGTAGCTGCCGCGGCAGAACGCATGATGTATGCAAAATT
>SXXK01000326.1 GCA_005791255.1 Planctomyces sp. | reverse complement strand
TCTGTGGCCATTGGAATTGATCCGCTCATCGACTATGCCTTCAAAATGCTGTTCGGCAGCGATGACCACAAATCGCTCACCATCAGTCTGATCAACACGGTGCTTATCGGGCAGCCGCCTGTGACCGATATCACATTCCCCTTCAGGTCACAGCGAATACGCTGTATAGTGCGACACCGGTGGAGCGTTGGTGCTGGTTTCTCCGCCGTGCTCAGGAACTGACCACCGAACAGCTCGCCCTGCTGCTGCCCGATCAGGAATTCTCCGAAGCCGCCAAGGTGCTCGACATGATTGCTCAGACACCGGAACAACTGCAGGAATACAATGCTCGCCTGAAAGCCCAGCGTGACGAAGAGGCTCGTATCATCCACGCTCGGCAGCAGGGGATCGAAGTTGGTGAGGCCCGGGGAATCGAGATTGGTGAGGCCCGGGGTGAAACTCGCGGTCTGCGCAGAGGTCTGCTGCAGGGGCAAATCCTGCAGTTGCAGCAACTGATGTGCCTGCCCACCAGCACTGACGCAGAGTTCGCTGCCTGTGATCAGGACCAGTTAAACCAGATGCTGGTCCGGCTGCAGCAGCGATTCAAGGGCGAGGACGTCTGATTTCAATCCACATGGCCAGAGCGGGGCCTACTGAACCAATCCCTGTGTGAGCTGCAGGAAGGCAGTTTCCAGGTTGACCTCTTCTTCCCGGAACAGTGTGAGTGCGAAGCGCGCGGCCACCAATTCTGTAGGCAGGCTGCTGTAATCCTCGACATCCGGCTTTAGCGTGGCTTCGATCATCTGATCTTTTGTGACTGCCACTTTTTCGACGCAGTCGAGCTGTTCCAGCAGTCTGGCAGCGGCATCCGTTCGTTCCCTGACTCGAATGTGCAGCAGGATCCTTTGCCGTGCCTTGCGCATGACTTCGGCGACGTTGCCATCGACGATCATGTGGCCTTTTTCAATCATTCCGACTCGCGTACACACGTCTGCCAGTTCCGGCAGGATATGGCTGCTGACGATGACAGTTTTGCGCATTTGTCCGAGTCTTCTGAGGAGATTTCGGATTTCGATGCGGGCGCGGGGGTCCAGTCCGCTGGCGGGCTCATCCAGCAGCAGCACCTGCGGGTCGTGCAGCAGTGTGCGGGCCAGTCCGATGCGCTGAGTCTGTCCGCGGGACAGTTCGTTGACCATGGCATCGCGTTTGAAGGCCATATCGACAAGTTCAAGTTTTTCTTCAACGACTTTGCGCCGTCGCTCGGGAACGATGCGATAGGCGGCGGCGAAGAATTCGAGGTATTCCACGACGGTCATATCGTCGTAGACGCCGAAGAAGTCGGGCATGAAGCCGACCAGTCGGCGGATTTCTTCCTGGTCTGTGTAGATGGATTTTCCGCAGACGTAGGCTTCACCGTGATCGGGCGCCAGGAGTGTGGCGATCATCCGCATGGTGGTGGTTTTGCCCGACCCGTTGGGTCCGATGAAACCAAACACGTCGCCTTCCTGCAGTCGGAGTGTGATGTCATTGGCGGCGATGAGGCTGCCGTAGCGTTTTGTGAGGTTTCGAGTTTCGATCATGGGAGGGTCCGGGGTGCTGGGCCCGACGGTGTGCGAGGCCTGCGACTGAAGCAACGGTTATGGAAAACTACGTAAAAATCGGCTGTTTGTTTGGGAAAATCGGGGTCGGTTGGCGGATTTGGGGGAATGTCTGAAGTGCGGGAGCGGGGGGCCTTCCCTGGCAGGTATTTTCGGAAAAACCAGCGTTTGTCACCAGCATAGCGCGTGCTGAGCCGAGGTTTTCGGTCTGGTTCATTTCCTTTTTCCCCGGTCTCCGCCATATTTCGGCTTCTTCAAACGTTCATTTCCGGAATGCGTCAGGGGCCAGGGACATGTCGGTGCAGTTGAGTGAGTTTGCGAAATCCTTGAATGTTGAGACGGCGTTTACGGTGCTGGCCGCAGCAAAAAAACTGAAGGCAGCGGGTAAGGACGTCGTGGAACTGGAGATCGGCGACAGTCCCTTCAACAGCACGGCTGCGGCCATTCAGTCTGGTCTGCAGGCCATTCGCGACAATCAGTCGCACTACTGTCCTTCGCCGGGTCTGCCGGAATTTCGTGACTCAGCGGCTCGCTTTCTGCAGCGGGAATTTGCGATTCCGGCGGTGGCGGAGAATATTGCCGTGGGTCCTGGCGCGAAGGTCTTTGAGCAGTTTTTCTGCGAAGCATTTCTGAATCCCGGGGACGGCTGTCTGGTTTTCAGTCCGCATTTTCCGACGTACATACCCAACATTCAGCGTCGGGGTGCCCGCGTGGTTCTGAAGCCATTGCGTCAGGAGACGGAGTTTCGTCCGCAGGCTGCGGACATTGAGGACTTTCTGAACAACGACCCGGCTCCTCGCGGCATCTTCCTGAATTCGCCGCACAACCCGACCGGTGGCATCACGACTGAGCAGGATCTGCGGGACATCGCCGATCTGGTGCGTGGGAAAAATGTGGCGGTCTTCAGTGACGAACCTTACTGCCACATGGTGTGGAAGGGGCGACATCACTCGCTGCTGGCTCAGCCTGGCATGCTGGATCAGTGCGTGGCGGCCTACACATTCAGCAAGTCGTACTCGATGAGCGGCTGGCGGCTGGGCTTCTGTGCCAGCTCGCGTGAGATCACGGATGCCATCAGCAAGATGATCAACACCACCCTGTCGTGTACTCCGCCGATCGTGCAGCTGGCAGGCCGGGCGGCTCTGGATCAGGATTCGCGTGAGCGTGACGAGACGATGCTGAAATTCCGTGAGAAGGTGGTGCTGCTGACCGAGGGTCTGAATCGGATTGAAGGCTTCAGTGTTCTGGACCCGACAGCCACCTTCTATGTGTTTCCGTCGGTGCGACCGGTGTGCAATCGACTGGGGATTACGAGCCACGGTCTGGCGCTGTATCTGCTGGAAGCGGCGGACGACAACTTTGGCGTTGCGTGTCTGGGTGGGGAGTGTTTCGGCGAGGCGGGCGGCGGATTTCTGCGTTTCAGTTGTGCCGAGCCGAATGATCGTCTGCAGGCTGCGCTCGACTTTATCCCGCAGGCACTGGGACGACTGGATCGGATTGCGAAGTGGCTGGACGAGCGTCCGCATTTCCGACTGCAGCAGCAGTATGTGTAACCGCGGGTGCAGGTTCTGAATTGGAATTGTGATCAGGAGTGTCAGCAATGAAGTCGGGCAGTTCGCGATACGGTCTGGTGCTGTTCTCCGTGTATCTGCTGTTTTACGGCGGATTCGTGGCGATCAACGCGATTGCTCCTGAAAGCATGGAGTCGACGGTGCTGTCCGGTTTGAACATCGCTGTTGTTTACGGCTTTGCTTTGATTTTCGGCGCTGTGCTGCTTTCGGCGGTGTATGGGTTTCTGTGTGGTGACGCCAGTCGTGGCGGTGATGCCGAAGGGGTGCAGCAGTGATTTATGAATCCTCTCCGCAGGCGGTGCTGATCTTTTGTCTGTTCGTGGGTTTCACGCTGGGGCTCAGCTTCTGGCTGGGACGCAAGGCAAAATCTTCAGAAGGCTACTTTGCGGCTCACGGTCAGATTCCGTGGTTTGTGAATGGCGTGGCTTTTGCGGGCGACTACCTGTCGGCGGCGTCGTTTCTGGGCATCTGCGGAATGATCGCCTTTTACGGTTACGACGGGTTTCTGTATTCGATCGGATATCTGGCCGGCTGGATTGTGGCGTTGTTTGTGGTGGCCGAACCGATGAAGAAGCTGGGGCGGTTCACCTTCGCGGATGCGCTGGATTCCAGGTTTAATTCCAGCGGCATCAAGCTGGCCGCCGGCATCAGTACTCTGGTGGTCAGTGTTTTCTATCTGATTCCGCAGATGGTGGGTGCCGGTGCCCTGGTGACGCCGCTGCTGGGATTTGACCACTGGCAGGGTGTGGTGATGGTGGGTGCGGTGGTGATCCTGATTGTGGTGACTGCGGGAATGGTGTCGACGACATGGGTGCAGTTTCTGAAGGGAGCCATGCTGGTGGTCTTCAGTGCTGTGCTGACATGGATGATACTGGAGCGGGGTCTGCGAGTCTCGGAGGGTGGAGCGGACGGTTACCAGTTCAAATCCCTGCGGATTACTGATGCGGATTTCACTGACGGTGACTCGGCCATCGGCCCGCTGCAGGATGTTGAGCTGCTGGTGGCGGATGATGGCTGGGAGAAGGCGAAGGAGAAGTTTGTCCGGGTGCGTCAGCGATCTTCGGGTGAGCTCAGTATCTGGCTGGCGCGACGTGCCGGCGAGTCTGCGGATGCCGACTGGCTGTTATCCGAGGCGCAGACTCTGACAAAGACGGCTGACGGGAAGACTCTGGTGAATGGCAGGCCGAAGGGCAAAAAGAAGGGCGAACCTGAGCTGCATCCGGTGGGGTATGTGACCGAGCTTCCGGGGGGAGTGCAGGAGACGGGACCGCTGTCATTTCTCGGCTTCTTCAGAACTCTGCAGAACAGTCGAGTCGTGTTGTGGCGAAATGAGAAGCTGGCGCATGGTGACGGCAGTCAGACGACGGTGTATTACCAGCAGGAGACATCCGGGGGTCAGGTGCTGCGACCGGGAGAGCATCCGACGTTTCGGGGGATTCGCAGTTCGAAGCCGGCAGATCGGATCAACTTTGTTTCGCTGATGCTGGCGCTGTTCTGCGGGACTGCATCGCTGCCGCACATTTTGATTCGCTATTACACGGTGAAGGATGCCGGCAGTGCGCGGAAGAGCACGATTGTCGGCATTGCCAGCATTGGTTTCTTTTACGTGCTGACCTTTTATCTGGGTCTGGGCGCGATGACCAGCGGTCAGCTGGACGTGAGTGATGAAAACATGTCGGCACCACTGCTGGCCAAGGGGATGAACACCTGGCTGTTTGCGGCAATTTCGGCGATCGCCTTCACGACAGTGCTGGGGACGGTCAGTGGCCTGATCCTGGCAGCAGCCGGTGCAGTGGCTCACGACCTGCTGGGCAGTGTGCTGAAGCTGCAGATGTCGGACACGGAAAAGGTGCGAGTGGCAAAGATGTCCTCGGTGCTGATTGGTGCTGTGGCGATTGTGCTGGGAATTCTGTTTCAGAAGATGAATCCGACGTTTCTGGTGGGCTGGGCCTTCAGTGTGGCGGCATCGGCCAATCTGCCGTCACTGGTGATGATTTTGTTCTGGCCGCGAGTGACGAAGCAGGGAATCGTGGCGGCGATTCTGGTGGGGATGGTGTCTTCGCTGACCTGGATTCTGCTGAGTGGCGAGGCGTATTCGAAGGTGTACGGTCTGGATGCAGCGGCGGCGGTCGTACCGTTCAGTCAGCCCGGGATTCTGACGATTCCGCTGGGTTTTCTGACACTGGTCGTGGTCTCGCTGCTGACTCCGAAGCCGAGCTCTCGCGTGCAGTGAACAGTATGTTGCCGAGCGGGGCGGGTTTCAGGGTGATTTTTGCGCTGCCAGCAGGTAGCTGGCGAGCCTGCTGATTCGTTTGCTGAAGACCTGGCTTTCGATCCAGAGTTCGGCGGGGTCTTGTTTGTGGGCGTCGCGTACGATGTGACCTTTTCCATCGCTGACCCAGCGTCCCTGGGAATCCAGTTCCTGCAGGATTTCGCTGGCATCCCGGCGCAGTGATTTGAGGCTGGATGGGCGGGGTGTTGCGGGCATCAGCGGCCCGGCCTGCAGCTGTTGCAGGCGTTCCTGCAGCTGTTTGCTACGGCTGTTTGCGCGGAAGGAATAGTGCGTTGGCAGCTGCGAATCATCGTAAGTCAGTTCGTAGGAGTCGCGGACAAAGTACAGCGGGCGATTTGACTGAAGTTCGTAGAATCGAGCCAGCCGACCATCAGGCAGCAGTGAGCGACGGATCCATGCCAGGGCCGCGGGGATGGGCTGGAGGTATTTCGGATCACCGGTATTTTCGGCAATGAACATCAGGGACTGGATGGCATCTTCGGATTCGAATCCGGCGACAGCGGGTGGTTCGAAGCGACGAGCCCAGATGGGTTGCAGCTGATGATTGTACTGCTGAGCCCATGCGGGCTGTGGTTCGGGCAGTTGCGCGCGAATCAGGAAGTCTCCGAGCTGTGCCAGGGCCTGTCGATATCTGTTGTCTGCGTAGGTGGTGTGGGCCAGTTGCAGGGTTCGTGCGACGGTGCCGGTGAGTCCGTCATTCAGGGTTTCGAAGTCCCAGTAGTTCTTGAAGCGGCCCTCGGTTTTCCAGTCGTAGTCCGGGAATGACGCGTTGACGATGGTGCCCGGTTCGACGGGCTGCTGCCAGCCCTGGGGAAATCCGCCATTGGCGAACTGAGCTTTCAGGAGGGATTCCAGGGCGAAGCTGACGGCTTCGTGAATGCGGGTATTTTCAAATTTGAGCAGATGATCGAGGCGGATGAGAAAGCGAATGGCGGACTGTGATTTGTCATCGTCGAGTGTGGAGTAATTGCGGCCTTTAGCTTTACCGCGTCCATCGCGGTAGCGGCCGGTGTTCTTTCCGGCGGGATCGAAGTCAATGCGATCTGTCCAGCCGCCGGATTCCAGCTGACCGAACAGCAGGGCCTCAGCGGCGTTCATGGCGGCCTGCAGATGCAGCGGGTCTTTGGTGGCAGCGAATGCGTCGAGGAGAGCTTCGCCGACGGCGGGCGTTCCGGGTGGCTGAACCCAGATTTCCGTGCCGGTGGCGTCACCTTCGCCGCGGCGTTTTTTCAGATCCAGGGAAACCTGATACACATAACCGCCGCGGACCGCAACGGTGTCTGACATGAATGTGACGGCCTTCTGCAGGGCTGTTTTGACAGCGGCGATCAGTTCCCGGTCAGTCGCCTCGTCCGCACTGGCTGTCTGTGCGGGCGAGGAATTTCCGGGCAGTACTGCGGCAGCTGTCAGCAGCATGGAACAGCGTCGGCTGATGCGATTCGGAGGCATGGTCGTGTTTCCTGTGGCTGGAGTTGCATTGAACGCTGTGAATCGCTGCAGAGCGGATTTTTTGCGAAAAGGCGGCTGAACGGCAAGCGTGCGTAATTGGAGCGGGCAGGGCAGGGCAGTAGACTGGTGGCTGCGTGCCGACAGCAAAACGGGGACAGGCTGTTTACGGGGTCGAAAGCGATGAGTGTGGCAGAATCGGCAGAGCGTTCGGGTGGCAGTCATCTGCGAATTCTGGTGGGACTGGCTGCGGGTATTCTGCTGGGCCTTGCGGCTCACAGTCTGCAGGGTCCGGACGGGAAGCCCGGCGAGATCGTGACGACAGCGATATCGATTGCGGAACCGATTGGTCGATTTTTCCTGCGACTGATGCAGATGGTGGTCCTGCCGCTGGTGTTTTCAGCGTTGTTTCTGGCCGTTGTGGATGTGGGAGACCTGCGTCGCCTCGGTCGAATCGGCCTGACGACACTGTTTTTCACCGGGCTGCTGTCGATTTCTGCGGTGCTGATCGGGGTGGGCCTGGTGAATCTGATCAAACCGGGTCGGGCAATTTCGCAGGAAACCCAAAAGACGCTGACCAGCCGATACCGGGACAAAGCGGGTGAGAACGTCAGTCGGGCAAACGCCGCCAAGCCGCTTGGTCAGACGCTGGTGGACCTGCTGCCGGAGAATCCGATTCAGGAGATGGCAGGTGCGGTGGATGGGTCATCCAAAGGCAACGGGATGCTGGCGGTGATGTTCTTTGCGCTGCTGACGGGGATTGCCGCGACGATGCGTCCCGCTGAGACTCAGGTCCTGACCGGAACACTGCGGGGGATCTATGAGATTTCGATGACGGTGATCGGCTGGGCGCTGAAACTGGCTCCCCTGGGTGCCGGGTGTCTGGTATTTTCGGTCACTGCGCAGATGGGTACGGATATCCTGCTCGCTCTGGCGGCATTTGTGGGAGTGGTCATCGGGGGTTTGCTGCTGCATCTGCTGGGTGTCTATTCACTGGTGCTGGCGTTGTTTGCGAAGTGGTCGCCGGTGGATTTTTTCCGTCGCGTCAGCAGTGCGATGTTTGTGGCTTTCAGCACGTCGTCGTCCAGCGCTACGCTGTCGACATCGCTGAAGGTGGCGCACGATGAGCTGAAGCTGACGCCTGAGACAGCCAATTTTGTGCTGACTGTGGGAGCCACGGGCAACCAGAACGGCACGGCACTTTTTGAAGGCGTCGTGGTGCTGTTTCTGGCTCAGGTGTTTGGTACAGAGCTGTCACTGAGTCAGCAAATTACAGTGGTCCTGATGTCCGTCCTTGCGGGGGTGGGTACAGCAGGTGTGCCGGGCGGATCAATTCCGCTGATCATCGTGGTGCTGAAGTCTGTCGATGTGCCGGCGGATGGCATTGCGATTGTGCTGGGTGTGGACCGCATCCTGGATATGTCCCGCACGCTGGTGAACGTCGTGGGTGACCTTGTAGTGGCGGCCTGCGTGGACGCCCGTCTGCGGTCCGGTGGCTCACTCCAGCAGCACGGGCACTGAGACCTGTTCGCCGCCGCGAAGAACTTCAATTGTGATACGATCACCCGGCCTGTGGCTTTCGACTTCCGACAGGAATTCGTCGGGCTTCAGTGTTTTTTTTCCGTTGACTCCGACAATGATATCAGCCGTGCTGATATCGCGTGATTCAAAGGTGAAGATGCCGCGTCGGGAGCGTCGGATTTCGGGCCCCCGGAGACCAGCTTTGGCGGCAGGACCTTCGGGATTCATGGTAATGATTCGCAGGCCTTCGTCGGTTTTGGCGACCTCATCGATGCCGAATTCCGGTCGAATGAAGCGACCGTGCTGAATGAGTTCAGGGACGATCCGCGCGACCAGGTTGGAGGGAATGGCAAACCCGATGCCCGAGTTCTGGCCGGTGCGGCTGGCGATGGCTGTGTTGATGCCGATGACTTCTCCGTGGGAATTCATCAGCGGACCGCCGGAGTTGCCTGGGTTGATGGCAGCATCGATCTGAATCACAGATTTGATGGAGCGTGCTCGAGTGACCGGCAGAGTGCGATCGAGGCTGGAAATGATGCCGGTGGTCATACTGCGTTCGAGGCCGAACGGATTCCCGATCGCAAAGACCCGCATACCGACCTGCAGGGCTGACGAGTCCGCAAACCGCACGGGAACCAGTTTTTCGGGCGGGGCCGAGATGCGTACGACAGCCAGATCGTTGATGGGTTCGCGACCCACAAGTTCGGCTTCGAACTCTTCACCGGTGTGCATGGTGACAAGAATTCTCTGGGCACTTTCGATGACATGATTGTTGGTCAGGATATGTCCGCGGTGGTCGAGCACGAAGCCGGACCCTGAGTCGGCGGTGGGGTTTTCACCGAGCAATCCGCGAGCAGCGCCGATGCGTGTGGCGATGTTGACGACGCTGCGATCATTGGCTTCGTAGACAAACGACGCAACGGCTTCGTCCGGCGCAAGTCCGGCTGCGTTGTAGACGCGCGGGGGCGTCATATCGCTGAGGGCATCCTGCAGAATCTGCTGGGTCGGAGCATCTTCAGCATCAGCTGAGACGGCCTGAGCGGGAGTTGCACGTCTGCGGAACTGCTGTGCCTGGGCGGCGTCGGTCAGCCCGGGAAGCTGCTGGAACAGCATCACAGTGCCTGCGGCAATGACAGCGGACAGTGTACACAATGCAGCGGTTTTCATCGCCGCTTCCTCCGTGAATGCGGGATTTCGGCCGGGCTGAAACAGCGGCCTGCCCGGAAGTATATCGAGGCAGGACGAGGGGGAAAACCGGCAGATTCTGCGGTTCACACCGTTCCGACGAATCGGACTTCGCGCGTATCGACAGCCTGCAGGCCGCAAAATCAGAAAAAACAAAAAAGTTTGCGTAACCGTTAAAGTTTACCAAATGGCTGATCCGATGGACGGGATACGAACTCTTTCGCGCTCTGAAAACGTTTGGTTTTCGGCGGAAGGGTGCCTGTCTGGAAAGAAGCCATGCGTCGCTCCTGTCTGTTCCTCCTCGGCCTCACGGCCTTTGCAGCCACCGGATGCTGTCTCAATGTCTCCGGCGGTCGCAGCTCCTGCCTCTCCTCCTCCTCCTCGTGGTCCTCGAAGTCCCATTCCGAAACCTGCCACTGTGGAGCCAGGAAAAACGGAAAGACCTCACTGTTCAGCGGCTTCGGTCGCAGCAAACAGACCAGTCTGCCGAGTCGTCCGGGACCGCTGTTTGCCGGCGATTCGTGGGGATCGCATCCGTTCTCCGGTATGAACAGCTGTGTGGAATGCGGTGGCTGCGGTGAACCGGCCATGCCAATCATGACAGGCTGCGGTGAATGCTCCACATGTGCCCCGATGCCGGACTGCTCGTCACCGATGATGACTGGCTGCCATGCTCCCACCTGTGCCCAGCCCGTAATGCAGCCCGATTGTCATGCTCCAACATGTGCTCAGCCTTTCGTGCAGCCTGACTGTCATGCACCGACGTGTGCCCAGCCGATGGTGGCGCCTGACTGCCATGCACCGCACATCATGATTGGTCCGGGTCCTGACTGCAGCGGCCCGCTGGCCACACCGAGCTGTGTTGCTCCTCCGATGCCTGGCTGCGCGATGCCTGCTCCCGTCCCGATGCCGCATCCTCACAACCAGCCGGCCCCGGTGCCACCTGAGTATTCTCCGCCGCCGGCTCCGGTTCCACCGAGCACGGATGTGACTCCGGCCCCGGTTCCTAACCCGGTGCCGGTTCCGGTTCCGGCTGGAGAACCCGTTCCCATGCCGACCAATGATCTGCCACCAGCTGCAACTCCGGTCGATCCGGTGAGCTGGGAAGTGCCGGCCTTTCCACCGATCAGGTGATCTCCCTGGCACTGAATGGACATCTGCCACGACGGCTGCTGTATCTACAGCAGCCGTTTTTTATCGATGATCTGCGGGCATTCGTGACTGTGCGGCTGCCGGCGCAGGCGGAAGTCCGGTTGTTCTGCGTGCCACTCGCTGCTGCCTGAGGGACCGTCTGAACGCAGCGCGGGAAGCCATGGCATCAGCCAGCCCCATCAGCACCAGCCACAGTCCCAGAAACAGAATGAAGATGACATAGATCGTGGCAATTTTGGCGGAGCGTGTAACGAGGGGCAGGAAGTCGCTGAGGAAGATCAGCAGCCCGAGCAGTGCCAGCAAGGCTCCGGACTGCGTGCGGCGGAGATACTGCTGACTGCGAAACAGCCGCTCTTCCCGGGAGCATTCCGGGGAGTCCGGCTGTCGGCGTCGTCTGGCATGCCAGAGGGCAACAGCGGTACCGCCGGCGAAGGCTGACAGACCGACAGCCGCAGATACGTAATCAATCTTCATACCCTCGGTCCTGCGGTTATATGCGACCGTTTTCCAAACGGCCGGCACTGCTCAGAATAAATCCCGGGCAGAAAAAGTCGAATGCAGGGGCATTTTGACTGGAAATTCCGGGGAATCAGGTTGGAATCTGAAGAGATTGCATCGGCCGGACTGTGGTTTGGGTGGTGTTTGCGACGGATTTTTCAGAGGGTTCGGGGTATCGGAATCATGACGGATCGAGCTCCGAGAGCCGTTTTCCCTCCCAGCAGTCGCATACGCACTACCGGGGATTTTGAACGGGCCTATAACAGTGGCCTGCGGGCCGGCGATGCGCACCTGTTGATTTTTGCCAGTGTCAACGGGACTCAGCGAACGCGAGTGGGGCTGAGCGTATCGCGAAAGCACGGCGGTGCGGTGCAGCGAAATCGAAAAAAACGTCTGCTTCGGGAAGCTTTTCGGCACTGTGCCGGCCGGCTTCCTGCTGGTCTGGATCTGGTTCTGGTACCGCGGCAGCGACCGGATTCGTGCCTGCGCGATTTCTGCAATTCACTGCCGGCGCTGGTGCGACGACTGGCGCGACGAATTCCGGCGCAGGACGATGCCCCTGGAACCGGCTGAATACATTCGCAGAATTGCGATGCTGCCCGAACCTGCCAGGATACGCAGGGTGCAGGGCAGTGTGCAGCGCGTTGCTGCGAGTGTCCTCCGTTTGAAAGGCAGCAGCAATGAACTGGGCAGATCTGACGTGGCCTGAGATCCAGCAACTGGCCCCGGATACTCCTGTGGTATTCCCCGTCGCGGCAATTGAACAGCATGGACATCATCTGCCGGTGGCCACCGACAGCATGCTGCTGGGTGAGGTGATTCGGCGACTGACGATTTCCTCAGGATCACAGGTCCTGTTTGCGCCGCTGCAGTGGCTGGGCAATTCGGATCATCACATGGATTTCGCGGGGACACTGTCAGCCAGGCCCCGAACCTACCTGGACCTGATCAACGAATCCATCGACACGGCACTGGCGCATGGTTTTCGAAGGATTCTGTTTCTGAACGGACATGGCGGGAACATAGTCCCGGGCAAGCAGGCCGTGTTTGAGGCTCGGCAGCGTTATCGGGACAGAAATGATCTGCTGCTGCTGTTTGCAACCTACTGGGATTTTGCTCGTCCCTGGGAGACTCGTGCGGATCTGGTACAGCATTCGATGGGTCACGCCTGTGAATGGGAGACCTCCATGATCCTGCGGATTGCTCCGCAGCTTGTGAAGGACATCAGCGGTCTGCAGACAGTCCCTGTGGAATTTGGATTTGAGCCGGCGTATCGAGGCTGGACAACCAGGGATCGCACGGTGCCTGGTCACATGGGTTCACCGCAGCATGCCAATGCGGAGAAGGGCGAGCATTTGTTTGCTGAGTTTTCGCGAGGTGCGGCTGAGTTCCTGTCGCGGGTTGCGAACTGGGACGGCAGCGGTAACTGGGGCACCTGATGTCCGGCAGCGGTCGGAGCTGGGTCAGGGCAGCAGTCGCCCCAGGCCCTGCTTCTGTCTGGCGGCATTGACCATCAGCAGCGCATCGGGAACTCGCGCCACAAATCGAACCAGCTGTGAGGTCGAGCACCCGAGGGCCGCTGCGGCCCGACGTACGTCATACTCCTTCGCATCAATCGCGTTGAGCGCTTCAGCCAGCAATGCCGGGAAGTCCGGGTGACGCTCATTGCAGACGATTCGCTGTTTCTGACAGCGTCTTTGCCACAGTTCAGACGGCTGGACTTCCGCCGCTGCAGTAGTTCTCAGCTGCACTGCCAGCAGCAGTCGCAGTCTGAACAACGCGGTCTGGCGATTGGTATCCTGGCTGCGAGTTTCGGCGGCAAATCCGGAAATTCCGGTGGGCTGATGAATCAGCTCAACTGCAGTTTCAACCTTGTTGCGGTGCTGTCCTCCCGGGCCGCTGTGACGACTGGTGCGCAGCAGACAGTCGGCCAGCAACTGCTCGGGAGGCAGGCAGGATGGGTGATGATACGGAATTGGCAGCGGCGAGTTCATATCTGTCGGATGTTAATCGAACTCTGTGGTTTTCGTGATGGGTGTGAGATTGGAATTCGGGGAGCCTGCGAAATCCGGGCAGCGGGAAGCGGGCCCTGCTGAAGGCGGTCCGGTACAGCCAGACCCGGACTGCAGCTACACTCTGCTGCTGCTGCAGGCCCGCTCGCCGGACCACCAACTCTTTTACGCGAAATCGGTACACTCTGATGACTGCCTCACAACTGCTGCTGAATTCCCGAGCCGCCGCACTGCTGCAGACTGCCCGCTCCAGAGCTCAGGTGCTGCGGATCACCGCGACAGAGACTGCCGGTGCCGAAGTGCTGGATTTCGGTGTGTCTGCAGAAGGCGGACTGGAAGCGGGTCTGCTGCTGGCTCGCGTCTGCCTTGCCGACCTCGCCGATGTCCGACTGACCCCATCCTCCGGTGAGCTGTCACTGCCGCAGGTGTGGGTGCAGACTGATCATCCGATACCGGCATGTCTCTGCAGTCAGTATGCGGGCTGGAAGATCCAGACAGACGATTACTTTGCCATGGGCTCCGGGCCGATGCGTGCCGTGGCTCGCAGCGAAGAACTGTTTGCAGAGCTGCCGGAAACGGAAGCGGGCGATACCGGCACCGCGAGTGCTGTGGGAGTGCTTGAAGCCGGCCAGCTGCCGACTGTTGCGGCAATTGACAGCATTCGCGGTCATTTGCCGGAAGACTGTCGTCTGCAACTGGCTGTCGCCCGCACGGCATCGCAGGCTGGCAACATTCAGGTGGTGGCGCGGTCCGTTGAAACAGCGCTGCACAAGCTGCACTCGCTGCATTTCCCGCTGGATGTGCTGATCAGCGGAACGGGAACTGCGCCGTTGCCGCCAACAGCAAAACATGACCTGCAGGGCATTGGTCGCACCAATGACGCCATCCTGTACGGAGCCACGGTTAACCTGTGGGTACGCTGCGAGGACGACCTGATCACGGCGATTGGTCCGCGAGTTCCGTCAGGTTCTTCAGCCGCTCACGGACAGACTTTTTTGTCGCTGTTCAAGGCAGCCAATCACGACTTTTATGCGATGGATGCCGCACTGTTCAGCCCGGCTGTGGTGGTGTTTCACAATGTGCGTACCGGACGTTCGTTTCAGTTTGGTCAGCATGTACCGCAGCTGCTGCGAGAAAGTTTTGGGATCTGAGATCTGCTGTCGGAAAGTCAGCGGTCACGGCGTTCCTGCTGCAGAATTTCTGCCACGGCCGCTGTGCACAGCTCCAGCTGCTGCGGTGTGTTGTACAGGTGGGCTGACAGCCTGAGAAACCGTCGACCGCTCCACGACCCCGTGAGCACTTCAATGCCGTGCCGATCCCGCAGCTGAATCTGCAGAGAATCGGGGTGTCCGTGGTAGCCGGGTTTCCAGCCTGCCGTCTGCGGCAGCTCCACTGCAGCCATGCTGACAAAATCGGTTTCAGCGGGGGTACAGAACGGAGTCACGTCCGGAATCTGCAGCAGACGCTGCCGTGCTGCACTGATCAGCGCGTGCGACCAGCGGCGATATTCCGCGAGGACATCGGGAGTGAAGAAGCGGACGGCATCCGCCAGTGCCAGCAGCGGTGCTGGATCGCGTGTACCCAGCCACTGCAGGCTGTCCTTCCAGGAGGCCGGACGTCCGGCAATACTGCCGCCCCAACTGACGATTGGAGTCTGGATGGCATCGCGTCGACGCGGGTGCACCCAGAGGAAACCGCTGCCAAACGGGCCACACAGCCATTTGTGGCCGCTGCCGCAGTAGTAATCGCAGCCGAGGCTGTCCAGTTGCAGATCCAGCATCGCCAGAGCGTGCGGACCGTCGACACAGACCGGAACTGACCGCTGCCTGGCTGCCTGACAGATTTCACGCAGCGGCAGCACACAGGCGGTGGCGGAAGTCACGTGACTGACGACCAGCAGTTTCGTTTCAGGTTTCAGAGCGGCGGCGATGGCGGCCGTGGTTTCAGTCGGTCGTGGCGGGAATGGCAGTGAGACCGAGGCGGTGCGAGCCCCGGCAGCCCGGCAGCGAGCCTGCCAGATGTTTCGCACGGCACCGTATTCATGGTCAGTCAGCAGAACTTCGTCGCCGGGTTTCAGGGGTGTACTGGCGGCCACGACATTCATGGCGAACGTGGCATTATCGAGCAGCACAAGTCGATCGGGCTGTGTATGCAGCAATCCCGCCAGCACCTCACCTGCCCGATCCAGCTCAATCTCCATTTCCCGGCAAAAGTGCCGCATGGGCTGCCGCTCAAGCCTGCGACTCCACGCTTCACGAGCTTCCCGAACCGGTCGCGGGGAGGGGCCGAAGGAGCCGTGATTCAGGTAAACACAGGCGGGATCCAGATCCCACTCGGATGCCAGCGGATGTCCGGTCATCATGATCCACAGATCTTTGCAGTCAGAGGCTTTCGAGGAACGCGCCGGCCAGTCCGGCCAGCTCGGAACGCACCTGCCAGTGCAGGAGATGTCCGGCCGTGGGGAAGTCGAGTCGCACGGGATCGTGCAGCAGAGCGGCGAGGGATGCCGCATCCTCTTCTGACAGCATGCCGCCTCGCGAAACGTCACCTCTCATCAGCAGAGCCGGGCAGCGGACACCGCCGAAGGCATCTTCGTAGCGGAAATCCTGCATCCATCTGCCGGCCAGAATTGTGGCCATCACGGCCGGATCAAGCTGGCGGCAGCAGGCGGCCGAAAACCGCAGAGAGACAGCGTCGCGAACATCGCGAATTCGCATCACGCGCCCATCCGGCCAGCTTTTGACAATCTCGTCTCCCAGTTTCCCGGCCAGCTCAGATACGGACAGATCAAGTCGTCCTGCCCACTTCTGCATGGCCTGGAATGTCGGGTGATACTGAGTGTCGGCAAGTCCGGCCCAGAAGGCGGCCGACGGAGGATCCTCAAGCAGTACTGCACTGATGCGACCAGGTCGAGCGGAGGCGGCCGCCGCGGCCACCAGCGATCCGAGGGAATGTCCGTAAACAGCCAGCTGGCCGGGCAAAGCGTCGATGGCCGCCAGTGCATCCAGCAGGTAGTCGACAATGCGATAGGCATCACCGGCACGCCCGGATTCCCCATGTCCGCGAAAGTCGAGGGCCATGATTCGGAATCGCGCAGGAAACATGGTGGCCAGCGAGGAGAATGTCCGACCGGCTCGACCCACCCCGTGCAGCATCAGCAGCGTGTCACTGCCGCCGGAACGCAGCTCGGAAAGTCTTAAGCCGACGCCGTCGGCAGATGTCAGTACCTGAGGCATAAAAATCGCTGCTTTGGCAAAAGTCAGGGTCAGTCAGCGTAGCGAACGGGATTCCAGTCCGCAGACAAATGGCACAGCGACTGCAGGACGTCCGGGTCTTCACTGCAGGCCACGATACCGGGATAACGCAGCATGCCCGCACGTTCATCAAGCCACAGCGAACGATAGTCCACAGGCTGCCCGTTGTGCACCCACACGGCGTCACCACCGCGAACCCGGGCGATATGCATCGAGACCGGGAAGTCGTAGATATTTGGCGAATGAATCAGCGAACCGACATATTCACCGACAGCCATCAAAGGATAGATGCTGCCCTGCATTTCATCGGAAGTGCGACCGGCGAGCGTTCCGTTTCTCCATGGCAGAGCATCCACTTCGCGGGCTCGCTGAGCATCACGGTGCTGGAAACCTATCAGGTAGATGCCAGGACCGGGGCTGGTGCGACGTGCCGTGAGGTCCGGCAGCGTATCCAGCACCTGTCGCGCCGTGCGATCAGGATCATCCGGCCCGCAGACAATTCTGGTCGGCGTTACTTCCACCCATGTCCCCTGCGGCCCCATATCCGGAGCGAACACGAGGGAATAGAGTGGGTTGAAGTCATCATGCAAATGGCAGATCAGTGAATAGCCGTTACCGGTTCGGTCCCGGTACTGTTTTGTGCCATCGATCGGATCAATGGCTACAGCCAGCGGGCTGTCCGAGGCAAAACGCGACATGTCACCGGTAGTTTCTTCACCCTGCACGCGCACCTGTCGCAGCACAGGATCCGCATCCCGCAGTGCAGCAATCAGCAGCTCCTGAACAGTCAGGTCAGCGAGGGTCAGAGCATCGGTGTTGGCATTGCCGGACGACTTGCCCTCCACGGCGATATTGTACTGACGCATGCGGCGAGCCACAGCACCACCCCATCGCATGACAGACGGCAGGCACTGCTGGAGAGCCTGAATGACGCGATTGGTATCGGGAACAGCTGACACGGGGAGCCTTCTGCGCAAAAGCGGACACAGGGCAGCATTGACTGATGGCTGCTGCCACCGTCGAACAGAACGGTACTAAAGAACGGTATTATACCGATTCACCGGACTCGGGAGCATCATCCGGAGCAACCATTTCCTGCGGCGGATCGTCCGGAACACGGGCGGATTTCCAGCGACCTGCGGCGTGCCCCACCAGCACTCCGCCGATGTACCCGATGCCCCACGGATCACCAATCGCACTGCCGACATAGGTCCCATAGGCGGGATACAGAATGTTGTAACCCTCCCGCTGCGCTTCTGCGTCGCCGTACTCCCGCAGCCAGCCGATGGCGTCGCCGGTGGCAATCGATTCGTGAAACAGGGAGACACCGGGAATCAGATAAGCCGCCGCCCACGTACCTTTCCAGGTACGTCCGGCGAAATCCTTTGAGTGTCCGCCTTCGTGAATCGCAATGGCCGGAACATCGGAATAAACATGAATGGTGTTGGTGAACGGATTGTAATGATCACCCCCAAACAGCCGCCCGGGCAGCAGCGTTTCGCCAGCCACGCTGAGCACTCCAAGGGTATATCTCCAGCCGGCTCCCACGGATTTGTTGGCCACCAGCCGCTTCCAGTCGTCGCCGGGGCGATACTGATTCAGGCGGACTTTGACCGTATCCAGTTCATTGCTCTGCAGATAAGCTGCGATGGCGTTTTCGGTTTCCCGACTGACGGCATGGTTTTCAACTCGACGATCGAACAGGATCAGTTTAGCCGGAATGCCCCAGACCCAGCCGAAGCCGTCGATGACGGGTCGAGGTTTGCCGCGTTCAATCTGCGGGTGAGTGATGGCGGCCAGTTCCGGCGCTGTTTTCCAGACGGCGGCAGAACCGCAGGAGTAGGATTGTGTTGCGCAGCCGCCTGACAGCAGCAGGCAGCACAGCAGCAGCAGGCGCTGCAGCACGGCGCGGCACCAGCGCGGCCGCAGAACGGACTGTAATTCTGTCAGACGATGCAGAGTCATGTTCGATGGCAACGGGAAAACGAGTGGCGGAGGTCTGACTGCAGAAACCGATACTGCAGTGCAGGCATCACAGGTTAGCTCCGCCACCGCGCGGATCTCAAGACCGATCACCGGCATCCTGTCCGGCAGGAACGTCCGCAGCGGCAGAAGCTGCCGCTGCTGAGACCGGCAGTCGGCGTTTTACGCACGACCTTCTTCGCCGCCGTGGGTCATGGCGAGTGCGTGGAAGTCATCCGGGGGTGGAGCGTGAAACGTCATCCATTCGCGCAGGATGGGGTGCAGAAATCCGAGTGACGCAGCGTGCAGGGCGTGGCGCTGCTCGGTAGGGTCGTCACCATCGAAACGCGGGGCTTTGCGAATTGTGCCAAACGGACCGTAATATTCGTCCCCCAGCACCGGGTGGCCCAGCTGCGCCAGATGCACACGGATCTGATGATTGCGTCCTGTGAACAGCACACATTCAACCAGCGAGCAGCCCTCATTTCGCTCCAGCACGGTGACTCGAGTTCGCGCCGGTCGACGATTGCGGGCATCTGCCTGAGCGGACATGAGCACGCTGTTGCCACCGGGACGCTGACCGATCGGCAGCTCAATCATCCGCGTCTCAAAGTCCGGTGAACCCTCGACCAGGGCCACGTAGGCCTTGGAGAGTTTTCCCTGCTGAAAATCGATCGACAGCAGCCGATGCGACAGATGTTCCTTGGCGGTCACCAGCAGTCCGCTGGTCATCCGATCGAGGCGATGCACAACTCCGGGACGCAGCATACCGCGAAAGGCGGTCTGCCGATCCAGATGGCTCTGCAGCACATTGGAAAGCGTGCCTTCCTGAAAGTCGCCGACCGGGTGTGCCACCAGACCGGCGGGCTTGTCGACGACGACCAGCCACGGATCCTCATAGACGATCCGCACGGGAGTATCGCAGGGGTCCAGCAGTTTATCCGGTGGCTCGACCAGTCTGATGCGAACCCGCTGGCCGGTGAACACACGATCGGGCGGTTCCGCAGGCTGATCATCAATCCACGCCAGATTTTCTGCCACGAGGCGATGCAGTCGCCACGTGGTATAGTTCCGCAGATGTTTGGCAAGAAAGGAATCGATGCGGGAGCCGGACAGGTACGGCTCAACGAGGAATTCAACTTCCGGGAGCAGACCTGTCATGCGGTTGTGACTGAAGGAGGGAAGGATGCAGCGAATTACGAGGGATTCTCCGCGGCGGCAGGCTGTTCTTCCAGCACGGTCATGGGATCCATCGGCCACCAGTCCTGAATTCCCAGCAGCTGCAGCATTCGCTGTCGCAGTTCCTTCAGCAGCGGGTCTTCGCCGCGCGGTTTCCTGCCGGCCTCTGCCGGAATTGGTTCGCCGATGCGGAAATGGACTCGCCATTCAGGTCGCAGCGTGACGCGGTCGGTGAGATCCTCTTCGAGTCGATGCACGGTTTCCACGATGCGTTCCGGAGTGACGCTGCCGCGTTCGCCTGGGTCCAGATAGCCTTCGGGATACAATGACAGTGTCTGGCAGTAGTAGCAGTTTGTGAGTACTTTCCAGCGTTCGCGAGTTTCCTGCGGCGACAGATTGCCGCGCAGCAGCTCGGGCAGAATCGCCACTCGCAGATCCTTCACTCGAATCACCACATCGCCAGTGCGTGGCCTGCCAAACCAGCGTCGTTCGTAAGGCTGCAGCACGTCATCGATCAGGCTGCGAATACGAGAGCGGATGGGGCCCTGGCGGGCTTCACCGAGAATTTCCACTTCGCGAGCCGCCAGCAGGGCAGAACCAAGTCGGCGGATGCGATCCAGCACCGGCTGATCCTCGTGAGTGTTCCAGAACGTCTGCTGTTCGATGCGTGTCAGCGAGGGTCCGGCAGAGGATGCCGGATCATTGAGCAGTTCGTAGCGAATGCCGACGGGTATCACGACGACGCGTGATGTCGGAGCCTGCTCAGCGCGTTTGCGGGCGGCCATGCGAGCGATGAAGGAGACGCCGTCCATCAGCGGCAGCAGGCGATCGTTGGACCGGGAAATCACGCCTTCAGGAAAAATCACCAGCGGGCGTTCGGCACCGGCCACGATTCGCACGGCAGTATCCAGAGCTTCGCGGTCGATGCCCTCGCGAAACACACTGAAACCTCCCAGCATGCGAACGACTGCAGCTTCCACGGGCGACTGTTTGAAGATGTGCCAGCTGGCCATGCTGAACACATGGCAGGGCGTTGTTTTGCAGATCATTCCGATCAGCAGGGGGTCAGCGTCGCGGGAGTGATTGGGACACAGGATGATCCCTTCACCGGCGGCAAGGCTGCCCCGCAGATGCTCAAGACCCGTGAATGTGTAATCGACAAGTCCGTAGCGCCGCCGCAGGAACGGTTTTAGCCACAGGCGAAACAGTTTGGAAAACCAGCGGCTGCGATAAGGCGGGACAAACCGATAAGGTTCATCCACAACGACTCTGTGCATGTCGAGCGAAGCCCTGGGCCGGATCAGGTCGGCTGCCTGTAATAAACATGGGAAGACGGGAGTATCTGCTGACAGAGTCCCAAGGCAAAGATCGGGCCAGGCGAATGTGGCATACACAGGACCTGCCCGTGGGTGTTTTTCACTGTCTGCAGCAGCAGCTGTGGCAGAAACTGCCGAATGTGATGGTGCAAGGCAGGGTGTGGCAGGAATCCGGTACTGGTGATCGAACCTTTGTCAGCACCGCTGCGCTCATCGGGGCTCAGCGAAAGCTGCTGACAATCAGCCGGCCTCGCGCATCAATACGGGACTCCACGGCGCCTGCCCGGCCGGTGAACAGCAGCTGCGAATCCGGATAGGATTTCCGCAGACGGGCCTGATGGCGTTCATCTCGTTCGCTGACGATGACATGAGCAGGGCGGACCTGTCGGGCGAGTTCAGGCGGATTGGCGGCCGGACTGCCGTGGTGCGGACTGACCAGCAGGCTGCAGGCCGGCAGCCTGCTGAGCAGCTGCTGCAGACCGCTGCCCTCCAGGTCACCGGGCAGCAGGATGGATTGGCCACGGCAGCGCAGGACGGCGGCAAGGCTGGATTCATTGTCAGCCAGCTCCGCGGAATCCAGTTGACCCTGCAAAAAATCGACGTGCAGTTCGGCCAGTCGCAGGGAATCGCCGTGCTGCAGTATGGTTGCCGGAATCTGCTGTTTTTGCAGAGCCGTCAGCAGACGCTGAATCTCGGGGCTGTCAGAGGCAAAAAACTGGTGGCTGGCAAGCACCTGCCCCACAGGCATTTTTTCCAGCAGATCAGGAACAGCGTTGTAGTGATCCGCATCGGGGTGCGACAGGATAATGGCATCGATCATGCGATGTCCGCGATGCCATAGAAAACCGGCGACCAGATCGGCCGTCCGTTTGCCTCGATGCATGGCACCGGCATCGAACAGCAGCACTCGGTCATCAGCTTCGACGACGACGGCATTTCCGTGTCCCACACTGAGCACCGTGCAGACCATGCCACTGATCACGGGGCGACTGCAGACCGCGGGGAACAAAACCAGCAGCAGTCCGACCATTGCCAGCTGCAGGCAGCGACGAAGCGGTGGTCGAGTGGCTGCAGCGGCAAGCAGCAGCGTGTACCAGACCGGCAGAAACCAGCCAGGCAGATCCGGTATCAGCAGATAACCGGAACGCACTGAAGCACTGTAAGCCACACCCAGGTTCAACAGCTCCAGCAGTCCGCTGAACGGCCAGGCGACGATTGTGGCCAGCGGCGGAATCAGGCTGCCCACAGCAACGAAGATGTACCCGGCAATCAGTACGGCGGTGGTCAGCGGAATCAGCACCAGATTCACGACCATCCCGGTCAGCGTGACCAGGTGAAACTGGGATGCCACGAGGGGAGCGGAGAGCATGGTCACGGCCAGCATCTGGCGACTGCAGCGGAGTGTCCACTGAGCCGCGGCAGTGGCAGCCAGCAGCAGCCGCTGCGGCATGGTTACGGCATCCGGCGGAGCGGAGCGGGACTGATCATGATCAGCACCGACGGAGACCCAGCCGAGCGCCGCAACTGCGAGGAACGAGAGCCACGCTCCCACATCAAACGCCACTGCCGGATCAATGATGGCGAGGATCAGTACAGTCAGCCCGATGAGGGTACTGAGTCGCATTTCCCGACACAGCAACTGTCCGATCACCGACAGCAGAATGAACAGAGACGAACGCAGGACCGATGGGCGCAGGTCGGTCAGAAAGGCGTACAGCAGACACACCGTGGCCGCCAGCACCAGCCCGCGGGAACGCGGCACAAGCAGCAGATGGAAGACACGCACGATAAACACGTACAGAATTCCCACGTGCAGACCGGAGATGGCCAGCAGGTGCATGGTGCCACTGACGGTGTACTGTCGTTCCACTTCACTGCTCATCCAGCCGCGGTTACCCAGCAGCAGAGCTTCGGCCGCGGCGCGACCGGATGGCGACAGGTGCTGCTGCAGCAGTTGTACGGTGCTGCAGCGAAACCGGTTGAGTATTCCGCGGGCTGACCACGTGCCGGCGGATTCCAGCATGCGAATGGCGGCCGGATGTCGCAAAAACATGACAGCCGAAATCCCGCTGCGGCGGAGGTAACGGGCATAATCGAATTCGCCCGGGTTCATGGGTTCCGGCGGCAGTTCAAGTCGCCCGGTGAGTTCCACCCGATCCCCCCAGCTCAGCATCTGCGAAACGTCTCCGTCCACGGTAATGCGACACAGGCCGCTGAGCGATTCGGGATGATCGGTCAGCGCTGCGGACTCGGAATGCAGCAGGAAGTGGGTGCGGATTTTGACCTGCGGAGCGGCGACTGCAGCGGCGGGGGCGGCGGGTGCCGGCGCGGCATCTGCGACGGCTGTCGAAGGGATGCCGGCGACGGTACCGGTGAGTCGCAGGGAGGACTGTTGAAGCTGGGGATTGCGTTCCAGCAGACTGGCGGGCCTGCGGCCATCACTGCCGAAGCTGTGCAGTGACCAGAGCATACCTCCCAGCATCAGCAGTGAGGTGAGCTGCAGGAGTTGTTCGGTAACCGGTGCTCGGCGACGGCAGGGCAGGGACAGCAGCAGAGCGACCAGTGCCACAGCGGCCGGGATCACAGTCGGCCAGCGCCACTGGTCCGCGGCCCGAATGCCGGCGATCAGAGCGACGGCCGCTTGCAGAGGTGCGGGCACGGAGACCAGCCGGGCGTGCAGCCAGGCGGCAGCATTGTTCACAATCTGTGAAGACATCAGGGCCTGGGATCCCGTCTGCGCCCGTCAAGAATCGGCTGCAACTCCTCCACAAAGTCGTGCACGTCCTGAAATTCGCGATACACGGAGGCAAACCGCACGAAGGCGACTTTATCCAGATCACGCAGGGCACTGAACACCAGTTCGCCGATCCGACGCGTGGGAACCTCGCGCTCACCGTCTTCATAGATGGCTGCTTCGACTGCACCGACAAGTCGATCAATCTGTTCCGGGCTGACGGGCCGCTTGTAGCAGGCTTTCTCAATACCGGAGCGGATTTTGTCGCGGTCGAAGGGCACGCGAGTTCCGTCTTTTTTGATCACGCGGATGGGCGATTCTTCGATCCGTTCATAGGTTGTGAAACGGCGTCCACAACTGAGACATTCACGGCGCCGGCGGATGGAAAAGTCCTGGCTGGTACGTGAATCGATGACTTTGGTTTCATCGTGTTTGCAGAACGGACATTGCACTGAAGCAGCCCCTGAGACCCAAGGCCGTCTGCTGCAGGCCGGTGAACCCGCCGGATCGCAGACGGCGCACGCACGTCCTGCGTGTGTTATGTCGTGCGGAGCGTGCAGATGCAAGCGCCGGATGATGAAACCTGGCCGAGTCGGCAAAAGGTGATGCCGGGATTGGGGAATGGGTGATGTGGCTTGCGGGCTGCAGCCGGACCGCGTCTGTGTTGCTTTCAGGCAGCATCCCGGAATGTTCGGTCATCGGAAAGTGTCTGTTTTCCACTCCACTCGCGGTTGACACGGGCAGATTGCCGATTTTCGGGCTAGACTGCCACAGCCTGTATGCGAATTCGCTCTGTGTGGGGGCTGTGATGTCGCTGGTGCTGCCGCTGTGTGCGGCTGCGTGTGGTTGCGTCAGGGGAGGTAACAATGAATCCGATAGGATTTGCACTGCGACGTCCGAAAACGGTCGTCGTGCTGCTGCTGGCCCTGGTGCTGATTGGACTGAGCGCAGTTCGACCGGCGTCCATGGACGACTGGCTGCGAGCCCGTGGTGTGGAGCTGCCGATTCGGCGGATGTCGGTGGACATCTTCCCTGCTCTGAATCTGCCTGTCATTTATGTCTGTCAGCCTTACGGAGGAATGGATCCTGCCCAGATGGAAGGGCTGCTGACAAATTACTACGAGTATCATTTTCTGTACGTCAACGGCATTCACCACGTGGAAAGCCGGAATGTGCAGGGCACCGCGCTGATGAAGCTGGTGTTTCATCCCGGCACGAACATGGCGCAGGCGATGGCGGAAACCATCAACTACGTCAATCGCTCGCGGGCCATGATGCCACCGGGGACCGTACCACCGTTTGTGATGCGGTTTGATACGGGCAGTGTGCCTGTGGGTTATCTTGTGCTTTCCAGCGGGACTCGCACAGTTGCCGAGATTCAGGACCAGGCTTTGTTTCGGGTGCGACCGATGTTTTCATCGCTGCCGGGAGTCTCGGCCCCGCCCCCATTTGGTGGTTCGGCACGCAGCGTCGTGATTCGGGCGAATCCGGAACGACTGCAGGCCTGCGGACTGTCACCGGACGAAGTTATCACCGCATTGACTCGCGGCAGCACGATCGCTCCTTCAGGCAACGTCCGAGTTGGGGATTTGTATCCGGCCGTCCCGACAAATGCTCTGGCGCGGGATCTCAGTGAACTGGGGCGAATTCCGATTCGTACGGGCGAGCACACCGTGTATCTGCGGGACATCGGCACCATTGAAGACTCTGCCGATCTGACAACCGGCTACGCTCTGGTCAATGGGCGTCGCGCGGTTTATATCCTCGCCACCAAACGCGCCGATGCTTCCACGATGGAGGTGATCAATCAGATTCGCCGATCGCTGCCGGCGATGCAGAAGGAATTGCCCGACGACATCCGCGTGTCCTTTGAATTCGATCAGTCGCCGTATGTGACACGAGCCATCTCCAGCCTGTCGACCGAGGGCCTGCTGGGAGCTGCTCTGACCGGCCTGATGGTGCTGGTATTTCTGCGTGACTGGCGCAGTGCACTCGTGGTCATCCTGAATATCCCACTGGCCCTGCTGTTTGCCGTGACGGGACTGTGGCTGACCGGACAGACCATCAATCTGATGACACTGGGTGGACTGGCGCTGGCGGTGGGGATTCTGGTGGACGAGGCGACGGTGGAGATCGAG
>SXXK01000325.1 GCA_005791255.1 Planctomyces sp. | reverse complement strand
GGCAGGGGAGAGGGGCCGGGGGTGAGGGGTAAATATCCCCCGCCTGCTGTCGGCACCACACAGCTCAGGCTTTAGCCCGAGCCCCCTGTTGCAGCTCAGAATCGCGCCTGCCGCTGAGACAAATACTCCACCAGCGCCTTGTCAAACGGCATACTGGTGTCCAGCGGCACATAGTCCGCACCCATCGACAGACATGTGGTCCGATATCGTTCCCGCAGCTCCGCCAGAGCCTGCAGATAGTCGGCTCGCACACTCGCGGCGTCCACAATCTCATTCTCACCCTGCTCCGGTTCCAAAAGGTCCACGGCGCCCGAGAACGGAAAGGTGGCTTCTGCTTCGTCCAGAATGTGAAACAGGATCACATCATGCCCGCGAAATCGCACTGCCCGCAGGGCCTCCAGAATCTCATCCGGGTCCGCCAGCAGATCCGACATCAGCATCAGCAGACTGCGATGCCTGATCATCGAAGCCGCCTGACGCAGACAGGCGGCAATCTGAGATCCGCCCGTCGGCTGACACTGCTGCAGCACCGACAGTATGTCGCCAAACTGCGATCGCCGGCTCCGCGCCGGCAGACTGGCCTGCAGACGATCTCCAAAGGTCATCAGCCCCACCGGGTCCTGCTGGTGAATCATCAGATAACTGAGCGCCGCAGCAAGACAGACGGAATAATCAAATTTCGTCAGCTTCTGACGCCACGTGTAGCCCATGCTGCGCGACAAATCCATCAGCAGATAACCCGTGATGTTTGTCTCAGCCTGATACCGACGAATGTAGATGCGATCCGTTCGCGCGAAGACCTGCCAGTCAATGTCCCGCGGATCATCGCCGGGCTCGTAACGCCGATGTTCACTGAACTCCACACTGAAACCCTGAAATGGGCTGGCATGCAGTCCCGACAGCAGGCCCTCCACAATAAACTTCGCGCGCAGGTCCAGTCGACCAATGCTCTGGATCACCTCAGGCTTCAGGTACTTCTCTGCTGATGACATCCCTGAACATCCCGCCGCAAAAGACTACCGGCCACAGGATCAGACCAGATGGGCCGCCATCTCACCCGCGTGATAACTGCTGCGGACAAATGGCCCGCTGGCGACCATGCTGAATCCCAGCTTCTTCGCCAGTTCGCCGATCTGGTCAAATTCCTCCGGCGGCAAAAATCGCTCCACCGGAAGATGCTCCGGACTGGGCTGCAGGTACTGCCCCAGAGTCAGCATGTCGCAGCCCACCGCCCGCAGATCCGCCAGCACTTCGTAAAGCTCGTCCAGTGTCTCACCCAGCCCCAGCATCAGTCCACTTTTCGTGGGCATCTCAGGAGCTTCCTGTTTGACCTGCTGCAGCAGATCCAGTGTCCTCTGGTAGTCGGCATTGCGACGCACGCGATGATACAGACGCGGGACCGTTTCCGTGTTGTGATTGAAGACATCCGGACGCGACTGGATCACTCGAGTCACCGCGGCGCGGTTGCCGCGAAAGTCCGGGGTCAGCACTTCGATCTGCGCCCCCGTACGCTCACGCACCGCCACCACTGT
This sequence comes from Planctomyces sp., assembly GCA_005791255.1. Lineage (GTDB taxonomy): Bacteria > Planctomycetota > Planctomycetia > Planctomycetales > Planctomycetaceae > SXXK01. Next base: position 2,792 of record SXXK01000325.1, on the reverse strand, counting down.
CTGATACCAGTGCTCGGCACCACCGTCCGGCAGGTCATCGCGAGTCACCGAAGTGATGACGACGTAACGCAGGCCCAGACGCGCCGCTGCTTCCGCAACCCGCTCCGGCTCGTCCAGCTCCAGCTCTTCCGTTTTACCCTTGGGCACCGAACAGAACCCGCAGGGTCTGGTACACACGTTGCCACCGATCATGAACGTGGCAGTCTTCGTCGACCAGCATTCCGTTCTGTTCGGACACTTCGCACTTTCACAGACCGTTTCCAGTCGCAGGTCGGCAATCACGTCGCTGGTAAAGGCCATCCCCGGCTGCGGCAGAGGACGCTTCAGCCAGCGCGGCAGACGCCGCACCGCCGCTCCTGGATCCTGCGCCAACGGCGGCAGCAGGTCAGAGCTCGGGGGAGTGATGATCGGTAAACTTGTCATGAATCAACGCTCGCGTTCGAGTCAAAAATGGATGGCCCGTGTGCAGATGATACTCAGGATACCCCAGTTGCTCACACAGATGAACCGTTAAAGCTGAACGAATCTGAGCCATAGGAGTCGGACGGACACGCTCGGCGTTCAGTGACGACACCCGCTCACCCGCCAGTCCCCGTCCGATCTCACGCACCTCGTCCAGACGCGGGCCGACATTCAGATACACTCCAAAACTGGTCACACCCTGATCCACGTGAATTCCCAGCTCGGCGATCACCCCATGCCGCCCGGAGACCGCTGTCCCGTCTTCCGGATCCACAGACGCCACAACCTGCAGATCACGACAGGCCAGCACCACCGCCTGCTGCAGACGCTGCCGATACTGATCAGCCTCCAGACCACATTCTTCCAGCGAGATCACCACGTAGGCGGCCAGCTGGCCCGGCTGATGCAGAATCGCTCGACCGTCACGCCGCACCCGGTGCACCCTGATCAGACGGGATTCCAGTTCGCGAGCGTCTGCAGGCAGCTCCAGCAGACTGGCACCCAGTCCCACAGTCACACACGGCGGATGTTCGCACAACAGCACCGCCGCGCTCATCCGGCTTTGCTGACGGACCTCATGCACCATCAGCTTCTGCAGCGCCAGCACAGACGGAAGATCGGCACACCCCAGCAGACGCACCTCTGCCGCGGTCGCCGTTCGATCCGCAAAATCATCCCAATCAATCTGTGCCATGAATCCATGTCAACAAAAAACGTGCCCGATTTCAGGGGGGCGGCAAACCTGCCAAACCCCGGATTATAGCGCCCCCGGCCTGCCAAATCCCCGTATTCGTTTGCAAAGAATCGACGGTTCCCCGGAAATTCCACTGGAAACGGTGAACCATCCCACCGTTTTGCGGGAATGCTGGCGGCCCCCCGGTGTCCCGGCAGCCGTTTTTGCCTATGGTGTCGTTGTCCGTTCCGCTCCCAGCCCCCGTTTCCGCTGAGCCATACCGATGGGTTACCGAAATCTGCAGGAATGTCTCCGAGATCTGGAAAAACACGGCCAACTGCTGCGAATTTCCTGCGAAATCGACGCCAACCTCGAAGCAGCCGAGATTCATCGGCGGGTTTGTGAACGGGGCGGACCGGCTCTGCTGTTCGAAAACGTTCGCGGCTGCCGGTTCCCCATGGCCAGCAACCTGTTCGGCACGCTCGACCGAGCCCGCTTTATCTTCCGCGACGCACTCCGCTCCGTCGAAACACTTGTGCAGCTGAAAAAAGATCCGGCGTATCTGCTGAAACACCCCACTCGCATCCCCGGCACCCTGAAAACGCTCTGGTCCATGAGATTCGCTCCCCGCCGCAGCGGACCTGTCATGGAATGCCGCACCACCATCGATCAGCTGCCGCTGCTGAAAAGCTGGCCGATGGATGGCGGAGCCTTCGTGACACTGCCGCAGGTCTACACCGAACACCCCGATCGACCCGGATACCTCGGTTCCAATATCGGGATGTATCGAGTTCAGCTGAGCGGCAATCAGTATCGGCTGAACGAGGAGATCGGACTGCACTACCAGCTGCATCGCGGGATCGGCTTTCATCACGCCGCCGCAATTGCTCGCGGAGTCCCGTTTCGGGTCAATGTGCTGGTCGGAGGTCCGCCGTCACTGGCCGTCGCCGCTGTGATGCCGCTGCCCGACAACTTTCCCGAGGTGGCCTTTGCCGGAGCCCTGTCGCAGCGCGCGGTGCGGATGGTGCGGCAGCCAAACGGACCCATGATCTGCGCTGAATGCGACTTCTGCATCTCCGGGACCGTCGATCCGGATCGGCTGATGCCCGAAGGACCTTTCGGAGACCATCTGGGGTACTACAGTCTGGCTCACGATTTCCCTGTCATGAAGGTGGATGCGGTTTATCACCGTCGCGATGCCGTCTGGCCCTTTACGGTCGTCGGACGTCCGCCGCAGGAAGACACGATCTTTGGAGCTCTGATTCATGACCTGACCAGCCCGGCAATCTCGGCTGTGCTGCCGGGTGTGCATGCCGTGCATGCAGTGGATGCCTCGGGCGTTCATCCGCTGCTGCTGGCAATCGGCAGCGAACGTTATGTGCCGTGGGCGCCTGAACGCCGGCCGCAGGAGCTGCTGACCAATGCCAATGCCATTCTGGGGCAGGGTCAACTGTCGCTGGCCAAATACCTGTGGATTACGGCGAGGGAAGATCGCCCGGATCTGGACATCCACGATATCCCGGCATTCTTCGGGCACATTCTGGAACGAGTCGACTGGACGCGGGACCTGCACTTCCAGACCTGCACCACCATCGACACTCTGGATTATACCGGCACCGGACTGAATTCCGGTTCGAAAGTGGTTGTCGCGGCCTGT
>SXXK01000324.1 GCA_005791255.1 Planctomyces sp. | reverse complement strand
CAGTGGATGATGAATCGCCCGCCTGCAACGATGACTGGAATCCTTCTCGCCGGTGAAGGTTGTTGTATTCCGCATCAGCGGGCCGATCTGCTCGTACTTGTTTTTGATCGTTGTGGAAGTCTTCGTCTTCGAGAAAGTATCGAACGACGAAATATTGCCAATATTGTCCAGATGAGCAAGCAGATCCCGGATTGCGTGCTGAACGGCTTCCGATTCGCTGATCTTTGAGGGGCGTTCCATTGTGAATCCGTGCTCCGCTGCTGTTTTGCTCTCGAACAGCAGAAAACGTTCCTGTGCCTGTCCCGGCTGCGGTCTGCAGCACAGAACGGCGGTGGCGAAAACAACGAGGTAGAACCTCACGGCGAATATCCTTTCCTTCAATGATGGGTGAATTCCAATCCGGCACGATGCTGCCAAATTTTCCTGCGAGCTATTGGTCCTCAGAATCCTGATCCTGCTGATCCTGCTGATCCCGCTGATTCTTCCGTCCGGCGGCGTCCAGAATCTGCAGAATGCCCACAGCGATCTGCTGTTCAGAGGAAAGCTGTGTCGGTGGCGTTGCCGAGGCTGCGGCGGGGACGCTTTTTTCGCCATGCACCCAGATCTTTCGCCCACTGTCATCAGTTGCAGACCTTGCCTTTCCGATGACTTTCGAGCAGGTCACCTCACCGTTTCGCAGCACCTCCCGGGTGACCTGTTCGGTCTTTGGATTGATTCGTGTTCGGATGGACATCTGCGCCGAGGACGTTTCGATCTTTGGGGAAGCATCCCCATCGTCGGGAGTGTTTCCCAGTGTCTCAACACGACCGTGAGACACTCACGATGCCGAGTGAACTGGTTGCCTCCTTTGAGGGTGGCACCAGCGTCCTCGGGTCTAATGGCGTGTTTTTGAGGGGTTTGAGCGTATACGGGGCCTTGATGCCGTTGAGTTAGCCGTGGCATGGGCTGCAACACGCAGCAATCACAAACAGAAGCACACGCCGGCAGATCTGGCGGGGCAGCACTCGCTGCACCTGACTGGGACGCATGGCAATCTCCTTTCGCTGCTGACAACAGGAATTCGCTGCAGAGAACTTTCTGACAGTATCTGCGGCGAGAAATGCAGTGCAGGTGTCTCAGCCATCGACTCCGACTGAGGATTTCGACGAAATTCCCAAAGGACGAGGATTCTTTTTGAGTTTACCACGATGAGCGGTCAGGATGGGATGGGGCTATGCAGAATCACTGTGTTGAGTCGGAGTCCGGCATGTCGTCGCTCACGGGTATCCTTCAGCAGGTTGAAATTTGTGCACCGGGTGCTGAAGACGTACTGCTGCAGGAAGTCTACCAGCAACTGCGCAGGCTGGCCGCCGCGCGCATGCGTTGTGAGAGTCCTGCCAACACACTGCAGCCGACGGCGCTGGTGCACGAGGCGTGGATGCGTGTGCTGGCAACACGTCAGGGTGGTGCGTTTCGGGATCGTCGCTCGTTCTTTGCGGCATTCAGTGTCACGATGCGACGGGTTCTGATCGATGTGGCTCGACGCCGGAATCGCGAGTGCCACGGTGGCGGTGTCAGGCCGCTGTCTCTATCGGATCAGCAGACGTTTCAGGTTTCCCGGAACGGGGCTACGTCTGAGATGCTGCTTGTGCACGAGGCTCTTGAGCGACTTGACGCTGTCGACTCAGAGGCGGCTGAACTGGTGAGTCTGCACTACTTTGCCGGACTGCCGTTGACCGAAGTTGCCGAAGTGCTTGGGATATCCCGAGCGACGTCCTATCGTGTCTGGCAGTTTGCACGAGTCTGGCTGAGGGCAGAAATTGAGCGACTAAGCAACTGAGATACTGGAAGCTCAATGTTTGATTCATTTCTGCATGTGCTGTGAAGGATGAGCAGTCCTTCCGTGTTCAGATCATTGATCCGGGGAGAGACTTTGTGAACGGATCTTCAGGACGGCTGCGTGATGTATATCTGCGAGCTATCGAGATCCGAGACGCGGATCAGCAGCTGCAATTTGTTCACAGTGCGTGCGGGGACGATATCGCCTTATTCGATCAGGTTGTGCACCTGCTGAGGCTCGGAGATGTTGATGACTGCTTTCTTGCCGAGCCAGCCGTGTCGTTTTTCAGTGCTGCTGATCTGTGCGGACTGCTGCCGGAGGAGCCACTGTGTGCCGGCGCAGTGATTGAACGTTACCAATTACTGCAGTTGCTCGGCAGTGGTGGCATGGGCACTGTGTTTCAGGCCAAGCAACTTGAGCCGGTGGAACGCGTGGTGGCTTTGAAAGTGCTTCGCAGCGGGTTTCTGACGGCGGCAGCGGCAGCTCAGGTGCAGGCTGAACGTCAGGCACTTGCCGGCTTGAAGCATCCCGGAATCGTTTCGGTCCTTGACGCCGGCAGTCTGCCCGATGGGCGACCGTGGTTTGTGATGGACTATGTCGACGGGCTTCCATTGACCACATTTTGCCGAGACCGGAATTTGTCGCTGCACGACAGCCTGCGATTGATCTCAGAGCTTTGTGATGCAGTGAGACACGCCCATTTCCGCGGCATCATACATCGGGACCTTAAGCCATCCAACGTGCTTGTGGAATCCCTTGACGGGCGACCGGTCTGCCGGTTAATCGACTTCGGAATTTGCCGAGATACTTTGACAGCGCCTGAGCAGCCGCACATTGCGGCAGGCACCCCGGATTACATGAGTCCTGAGCAGTCTTGCGCTGAATCGCCGGCTGCTGATACTCGATCGGACGTGTTTTCGATCGGTCGCATCCTGTCTGAGGTGGTCTATGGGTCACCGCTTGCAGTGGCAGCCGGGGGGCCTGTGGCGGGCAGTGGGCTGAGGATGTCGGCACGTTTGAATTGGGAAGCCAGCAGCATTATTCGACGAGCTACAGCCCCGATTCCAGCCGATCGCTATGCTGGGGTTGGAGCACTGCGGGACGAACTGCAGCGAGTGCTCGAAGGGCACGCAGTGGAGGCCATGCCACAGCGTGGCCTCTATCGACTTGAACGATTTTACAGTCGGCACAGATTACCGGTTCTAATGGCCTTGTTGACAGTTTTCAGTCTTGTACTGGGACTGCTGATCAGTCTTCGGCAGACGCACGTCGCCTGGGCCTCTGAACGCCGTGCAGAGTACTATCTGGGGGAAGCTAAGTCGCAGCAGCGGAAGTTTCAGGATCTTGCCTGGGTCTCGACACTGAGGCAGGCATGGACGGCCTGGGAGTTGGGGAATCTGTTTGAGACAGAACGTCTGTTGAATGTTGTTAACTCCCCCGCCGCTGCGGCGGAAACTTCGGCGGAATGGAGAATCCTGCAGGCTCAGTTGCAGGCGACTCTGACGTCGCGAAAGATCTGTGAGGCGGCGATTAATGAATTGCGACCAATTCCGGGAGGTAATCGTGTGGCCGCCGCGTGTGGCGATGGCGTACTTCGATTCCTTCGCAGCGACACGGGGGCAGTGGAGTTCGAGGTGTCCTCCGGTATCGAATCTCTGCATGCTGTCGCAGTGGATTCGTCAGGACGCCTCATCGCCGTAGGAGGGAGCCTTGACAAGGCCAGCGATCGAAGCTTTGTCAGGATTTATGACACCGAGAAACGAGCGTGGGGGCACGGTTCTCCGCCGATGATCACCACAATCGAGATGCTTGCATTCTCCGATGATGGAAACACGCTGCTCTGCGGTTCGCGGTATGAGCCGCCCATCGTTCTGCGCACCGACACGTGCACCATTGTGGCAACTCTGCCCGTGGAACGCAGAAATTTGTGGGGAGCAATATCGGCAGATGGCAGTCGAGTGCTGGTTGCTGCTGCGGACAACCGCGTGTACCTCGCCGATCTCGCGGTGCAAACAGCAGGAGGGTTTGCCGCCCGTGAGATCGGTTTTTCCGTGCATCAGCACGTGCTGACCGGCTTTCCTATGCCGCCCACAGGGCGACTCTGCTGCGTCATTGATGATACGGATTCGTTGATACTGCAGGACGTCGAGTCAGGGCGGGCGCTGGCAAGCCTTGAATTCCGAGGTAAACCACTGTGTGTTCATCCAGGGCTTTCCGGTAGTCGACTGGTGACGTCCAGCGTGTCAGGAGATGTGGTCAGTTGGGACTTGAGCAGTTTAAACGGCGGAGAACCCGTGAGAGAACTTCCGGGGGAACAGACATTTCGAGAGTTCGGAACCGACAGGGTGCCATTCCTGCAGTCGACGGCTCGCTGGATTGTCGCGGACGAGCCATTGATCAGTGTCTGCGGTGCGGACGAGACAATTCTGAGCGCTACCGAAACCGGGGACATTCACGCGGTCACTCTGAACCCGACGAAACTGAAGCAACTGAAGTTTCAGTCGGCGGAACAGACGTGGACGCGCCCGAATCACATCGAGGTGTCTCCTGACCACCAGTCAGTCCTGATCAGTTTTAGTGATGGAGCGTTGATTCACCTGCAGCCACTGTCACTGTCGGAATCGAGCTTCAGCGCAGAGTCGAGCGTTTCCTTCCCGGAACACCATCGAGTCACGGAGGTCTTCGCTGCGGCAACTCCTGCTGGTCAGGACCCGGCCCGTGCGGTTGCCTCAGAACGACGTCCGCCTGTGAAATTGATGCCTCTGGACGATGGTCAGCTCTGGCTTCAGCGAAAACTGGGTACCAGCACTCAGAGCCTGTTGGAAGAAAATTCAAAGACCGGGCAGTCGATTCGCTGCGAAAGAACTGCGCCTTCACCCGATGGCAGGCGTTTTGCCTGGTGTGCGGATCGTACAATCTCAGTGGTGCAGTCACCACCAATGAGTGGCAAGGGTTTCACTGCAACACTCCCGGGGTTGATCAACGCATTCTGCTGGCATCCTGATGGAAAATCACTGATCATGGGCGGAGAATTCGGAGGACTATGGCAGTGGTTTCCGGAAACCGGAGAGACTGCTGCACTGCCCGGGCCTGTCGATCAGGTTCGCCAGCTGGCAGTTTCTGCGACCGACAGGACCCTGGTCACGGGAGACCGTGGGGGTCGAATTACGTGCTGGAGTTTGGAAGGGGAGCGTCCGAAATATCGAGCGGGATCTCAAAGGCACCACGGGGAAATCTACGCCGTTTGTCTGCTGGATCATGGAAGGCTGGCTGTTTCAGTGGATGAGAAACTGCAGGTGGAAATCTGGCGGACATCCACAGCGACCCAGGTGGGCCGGCTGGGCTCGCTGCCCGGTGAATGCATGCATGGACAGGATGTCCTGCGGTTGTATACGACTCCTGATGAGGCCCGGCTTATGTTGATGTGGCTCAGCACAGATCAATCTGTGCAGTGGGCGAGTTGGAACCTGAAATGCCACCCCGTACCTCCCACTGGACGAATTCAACCGGGCGAACCAACTTTGAATTGAAGAACAGTTCACGAAGCGGTTGGAATTCCGCCAATGGAATGTGAAGCTCGGACGTTCCTGCTTGAGATCACTGCTGCAAAACACCGCTGCTTCGTCAATCTCAAGCGTTGATTGATCCCCCGAAGGTCTGCTGATCCTGGTGGCAGAGCGGTCACTTACGGTGCAGAGTCGCCTGAACCTGAAAGTGGCTTTAATTCGGGAGTCTCTTTGGCCGCTCTGATTTTTGCTATCGTTTCGCGAACGGCGCGGGCCTT